>JAUYPV010000125.1 GCA_030697555.1 Hyphomonadaceae bacterium | reverse complement strand
TGTTCATGAAGGGCACGCCGACCTTCCCGCAATGCGGCTTCTCGGCGACCGTGATCTCGATTCTGGATCATATCGGGGTCGAGTATGGCTCGGCCAACATCCTGGAAGACGCCGAGCTGCGGCAGGGCATCAAGGACTTCTCGAACTGGCCGACCATTCCCCAGCTCTATGTGAAGGGCGAGTTTGTCGGCGGCTGCGACATCACCAAGGAGATGTTCCAGTCGGGCGAGTTGAAGTCGCTGCTGGTTGATAAAGGCGTGCTGCAGCCGGCTTGAGGCCGTCGCCAGCCTAACATTGGGGAGCGCCGGGCGCCTGCCCGGCTGATCTCTCATCAAAACCATCGTAGCAGTTGCGCTAAATGGCCAGGCAGGCGCCCGGCGCTCCTCCTAAGCTACCAGTCCGCCTGTAGCTTTAGCATTCGCTGAATCCGGGAACACCTTCCCGTCCAGATCGTTCGCGGCCCAGCCGAGCTGGTCGCGCAGCAGGCCCTTGAAGACCTGGCGGGCGTCGATTGTCGGCATCAGGTCGCGGTTCTCGAACAGGGCGGATGATTTCAGCGTTGGCCAGTCGCCGATGATGCGGCCGCCCTTGATGGCGCCGCCGGCGAGGATGGCGAGACCGCCCGTGCCGTGATCCGTACCCATCGCGCCATTGACGCGGACGGTGCGGCCGAATTCAGAGATCGCGACCACCGCCGTTTTTTTCCACGTTTCGCCGAGCGTCTCCTTCAGCGCCTTCATGCCGGCATCCAGCGCGGTGAAGCGCTGCTGCAGGGCGTTGTTCTGGCCGGCGTGCGTATCCCAGCCTTCGAGGCTGACGACGGCGAGTTCGGGACCTTCCGGCTGCGCCAGGAATTTTCCGGCGGCGGTGAGCTGCGGCGTGTATTGCGCCGGGCCGCCGCGACCTCCGCCCATGTTCGTCTTTTCCATGCCGCCCGCGATCGAGTCCGCGCCGAGCGCTGAGCTGAGCGAGGCCTTGAGCACGGTGTCGTTCTCGTAGAGCTCCATCAGGCGGTTGAGCGTGTCGTCGCTGGCTTCGGGCAGGACGGCGGGCGACCAGGACGACGTGTTCTGCGCAGCGCCCCGGAGGATCAGCGGCTGGGACGGGCCGATCGAGACGGCGGCGTAGGCGGCGGGAGCCTTCTGCAGCGCGCGGTTGAGCCAGCCATCGTCGCTGACGGTCTTGATGCCTCCGCATTCGAGCAGGTCCTGCGCTTCGAAGTGCGAGCGCTCGCGATAGGGGCCGGCGATGGCGGGGACGAAGGCGGCTTCGCCGGATTTGTACATAGCGGCGAGGTTCGGCATGGCCGAGTGGAGCGCGAAGCCCTGGCCGAGTGCGATGGCGTTTGCGTCGATCAGCGCGCCGCGGTGGGCGCGGATGTCTGGATCGTCGGTCTTGGGCAGTGCGGCAACGCCATCCATGGCGCCGCGCAGGATGACGACGATGAGCTTTTTGCCCTGGCTCTGCGGCGTCGCGGCGCGGGCGCCGGGCGCGACCGAAATGAGGGAGGCGGCGCATCCGGCCAGGAGAAGCGAGCGGCGATTGAGTGTGTGGAGGGATGGCATGTGACTACCTCCGCTGAAATTCAGGAGACATGAGCGCGAGCGTGAAGCCCTGCTCTGCGCTTTCGGCGCGGGCGACGGCCTGGCGCGTTTTCGCCGTGGCGATGGGGCCGAGGGCGCGGTCGAGAAAGTCGGTCGGGGTTTCGGTGCGAACCATGCGGCGCGAGACGGCGTTGGCCCATTCGAGGCGTTTCTTGATGGCGTCGGCGCCGGACCAGGACGCCGTGTCGTCGGGCCAGCCGGCTGGCGATGGCGCGCTGAAAGGCTGCTGGGCGAAGGACTGGTAGACCTGACGCTGGGCGCCGCCGAAGGTCGCCTGCGGGCCGGCGGCGCGGGCGGCGGAGACGAGGAGTTCCTCCGGCGTCTTGAACTTCTGCGGCGTCTCGGCCCAGGCCTCGTCGAGATCGACGACGGCGCGGGCGAGCGTGGAAAGATTGCCTTGCGATTTGAGGAAGGCGGACTCCAGCTTGGCTACGGCAGAGGCTGGCGGCTGATCGGCCACGAAATGGCGGGCGAGCTTGGTTGCGATGTGGCGGGCGGTGGCGGGGTTCATCGCGACGTCGTCGAGGATGGCGGCGGCTTGCTGCTTTGCCGGGCCGCCGTATTTCTTGCCGAGGACCGTACGGGCGCCCGGTTCGTGCAGCGGTTCCGCGAAGACAGTCTCGCCGATGCTGTCGGCCATTGCTTCTGCAAGCTGGGCTCCGGCAAGCTGGCCGGCGCGGGCGTTGCGGCCGCGGCCTGCGCCGACGAGGCGCTGGGTCTGCGGACTGCCGACCGTCCAGCCGGTGAGGGCTTTGGCGAACTCGATGATGTCGGGCTGCGTGTAGCCGGAGCCGACGCCCATGGTGTGCAGTTCCAGGATCTCGCGGGCGAGGTTCTCGTTGAGGCCGGCGTCGCGGCGCTGGGCGGCCTGGGTTGACGGGCCGATGGAGCGGTTGGCGTCGAGATAGACCAGCATGCCAGGATGGAAGCTGGCGGCGCCGAGAAGGGTCTGGAAATTACCGAAGACGTTCGGGCGGATCGCCTCGCGTTCAAACGGGCCGACGAGGCCGATGGTCTGCGCGTTACGTGCAGCGACGGTGAAATGGTTGGCCCAGAAACGCAGCCAGCGTTCGGAGAAGGAGTCGGGCGTTGCGGCGGCGTGGCGGGCGCGGGCTTCGACTTCGCGCCCGAGGCCTTCGCGGGTTTCGCGCTGGACCTGCTGCTGGATCATC
>JAUYPV010000119.1 GCA_030697555.1 Hyphomonadaceae bacterium | reverse complement strand
AGCGACTTGGGCATTTCAGCTGACATGATCGACTCCTGTGATCGCCGGGCGGAGTGCGCGGCGGACAGGCGCGAGGACGCGGCGAGAGGCGGCGGCCGCAAGGTGCAACACGGGAGCCCGGCGCAGCCGGGCGAATGGAGCGGGCGGCGCCTTGCGGCGGGAAGCCGCGTCGACCCGCACACTGAGCGCGCCAACGGCGTGTCACCGCTCGGCTTCGCAGGTAACCTCAGTCAGTCCGAATGATCTGACCGTTCGGATACGAACTTAAGTCCCCTGCCCTGAACCTCTATCAATCACCCGCCGAAAGGTTCGGCGAATGTGTTGCGGCGATCAATTGAACTCACAGCCAAGAATTGTCGTTCAGCTCGGCCGAACCGAATGCCTGAAAGTGGGCACAGTCGACAGGTGGAGGGCGGTCGGGGTGCTTAAGGCGCACGGTGAATCCACAGTGCATTCACGGGTGGGATGAGTCGTCTTCACTGAGCGGACGAGTCCAGTTTTCCACAGGCCCTGTTCGTGATTCGGTATGGCTCTGCCGTGCTGAGACCGTAATGCGACGCGCTTCACAGAAGACAAAATCAACCGACACGCGCCAGTTCGATCTGTTCGCTGGCGCCGTTTCGCAGCCGGCTATATTGGATGGCGTCGTCACGGCTCGCTCTGCGTCGGACCTTCCAGCAAAACCGCCTTACGAAGCCGAGGTGCTGGATGTGCTTGTCGGGTTCCTCAATCGTCAATGGGCGGGACATTTGAGTTCGAGCGCGCCGACCCGCGGTCGCCCTTTTCGCTGACCTGAACCGCGTCTACACGCGATACCGCGGAAACGCGTCGATGGCCCTGACCAAAGCTGGCCAGCCCGCGTCCCCTTCGAGCGCATAGTAAGCGTCTCCAACGGTCTTCGGCGAGTGGCCGCAGATGAAGTCCGCTACGACGGAGTCGATGCCCTCGACGAGGGCGCGGGTCTTGAACGTATGGCGCCAAGCATGGTTGGGCTTGATGCCGGGATCGCTGACGCCAAGGCCGCGAACCCAACCCGCGAGATTGTTCGCCACCTTCTCGTGGGGAAAGCGGCGAGGATTGGAAGGATCGTCGGGCGCCGTGCGACGGAGCGCGTCGAGCTTGAAGAACAACGGCCCCTCCCCTTCGCCCTCAATGAACTCGACAAGGCCCATTTCAACCAAGTGCAAATGGATCGGAACGATCCGCGCCTCGCGGTCCTTGATTGTCCCGGCCTCTGGCGTCAGTCGCAGCGCCCACCGGTCCTGGATGCGCTTCAGATCCTGTTTGCGAAGTTGGCAGATTTCGCCGGGGCGAGCGCCTGTGTAGGCCAGGAGCCAAGGCGCCCAACGCTTTGCCTTGAGAATGCCGCTCGCCTTCGGCGTCAGGATCGTGGCCTGCGCCGCCGGCAGCAAGAGGCTCATCTCCTCAAGGCGGAACGACCGCTCGCGGAGCTTGATCGCCTTCTTGGCGCCATTGCGGGCTCCCATCTTGAAGTTCGCGAAGGGGTTCACTTCGAGCAACGCCCCGCCGTCGTCTGTCTTTGGGCGCGCCGCCCAGCCGAACACCGCCTTGGCCGCAGCGATGTATTGGAAGTTGACGGTCTTCTCAGTCCGGTCGGTTGCGCGTAGCTCGTCGCGCCATTTGAGGGCGTCCGTCTCGGTGAACGTCAGTACGTCCTTGCCACCATTGAACCGCTCGAGTTCGCGGAAAACGCTGATCCAACGATTGCGGGTCGATGCAGAGGTTCGCGCCTCGTTGGCCGTCGCCCACGCCTTGTAAAGCGCTAAGGGACCAAGTTGGCCTGCACCTCCCAGCGTCTTCACGAGAGGAACTGCCGGCGGACGCCATTCGGGGAACCGATCCGGCCGAGGGTCGGGCGCGTAGTCGCCTGACGCGCGACGCCGGAGGAGCGCGTTGGCGGCCATGAGCTCGTCAACGACCGCCGAGAGGAATAGCCGCCGACCTTCAGGATTGAGCGCAACCCGCTCGCGCGCCAGGAAGTCGGCGGCCTCGGAGGCTGAGCCGATTCTGTCCAGGACACGGTTCTGGGTCGTGGTCAGCTGTCCAAGCAGGTCAGAGAACCTCAATGACGGGTCGGTCAGGTCAGCGATGGGTTTGAGGACGATCGGCTGCGATTTGTCCTGCCGGGCCGCCTCGCCCAGGTCGGCGATGGCCGCGATCAGCGTGGTGATCTCGTCGGTCCACCGCTGCGGGCTTCCCGGATCGTCGCCATGCCGGTCCGTCTTCCAGCGGTACCAGCGGCCAGCCAGGGCATGCGCCTGCTTGTGGTTGAGATCGGCGCCGCGGCCGTGTACTTCCGCAGTGATGAGGCTGATGCGCCCCTCAACCAGGGCCAGCCACTCGGCGTGGGCAGCTCGGGCTTCGCGCTCGCCAAGCGTCGCCGGGCGCGTGAACTTGGCTTCCCAAGCAGCGCCGAACGTCGCCGCGTAAGCCGCCCGAATTGCGACGGGGATCCGTTTTCGCCCGACCCAAGAGCCCGAAGTCTTGTCGCGTCCCAGCCCGTTCATACGAAGCACTTGTGTACCGCTCCCGTGTACCAAGGGAGCAATCAAGAGCCTTGTTTTACATCAACCGACTGAACGAAAAAGACTTTTCGCCTATCTGGTGCCCAGAAGAGGACTCGAACCTCCACGCCTCGCGGCGCTAGCACCTGAAGCTAGTGCGTCTACCAATTCCGCCATCTGGGCAGATAGCAAGGCGGGCGTGATACAGGGCCTCGCCCCACGGTTCAAGGGGTTTCGGAGTCTCCACCGGAACGAAGTTCCGCCCGGCCTTGATTGATCTGGGCGGTCCAGGCGAGCCGGCCGGTGGGACCACGAATTTCCCAGCTGTCGCCGACCGTCTTGTCCGCCTCCAGCGGCATGCAGAGGGTAGCCTCGCCACGCGCCGTGATGCAGAGCTTGCCCGCCTCCTTCGTCCAGAAGCCCGCCGCCCACATGCCTTTCGCGTTGGTCTGTTCGAACTTGCCATCCTCGGAGATCAGCACGGTGGTGACGCCGCCCTGCGTGTCGGTCAGCGTCAGCGTGTTCTTCAGCAGCACGTCGACCGTGTCGGCGGCGGCTGGCGCCGCGACCAACAGCCCAAGAGCAAGCGCGATGGCGAAGCGGCGCATGACGTCTCCTATCTGAAATTCCACACAAGACGCAGGCCGATTTCGTCCATGCCCTGGTTGCGGCCCTCGCCGAGAATCTGGCCGTGACTCAGGTGCTCGTAGATCGCCTGCAGCGCGAGCGACTCGGAGAAATCATAGGTGAGCGCAAGGCTTGTGCGGAAGAGATCCCTCGACCCGAGCAGCACGTGATCGGCCGAATAGTCGACGGCCGCCTGCGTGCCTGATGGGAACGGGTTGTTGACCACGCCATCGTGCAGCACGTAGCCGAAGCCCGGTTCGACGTGCCAGAGGTCGCCCAGTTCGAAATCCCATTCGAGCCCGAGGCCGGCGTAGGACGTGTTGCCATCGGTGTTGACCGACGCCATCACATAAGGATGTGGCGACCACGCCCACGACAGGAAATCCGGCGAGGCAAAACGCAGCTCGCCGCTGATGTTGACGCCCGATTCCTTGTCCGCGTTCTTGCAGTCGCTGACGCAGATATTGTGCTTCATCACGCCAAGACGCGCCGAGTCGACCTGTGCGGTTGCGGCAGGCGCAACAACGGCGGCCACAGCCAGGGCGACAAACACAAGTCTCATGAAGCTTCCTCCCAGATCCTGCCGGAAGCTAGAGCATGTATCGTTGCAACAGTGAACTGATCGGAAGCAGGCGTTGTCTGGCGCCAACGCCCCGGGCCTTCAGGACACGAATGCCGTGCCGGCGATGCCACAGTACCCGGATGGATTCCTGGCCAAATAAGACCGGCGATGGCCCCCGGCATGCCGGAGCTCCGGTAGACCGTGCGTACGGGAAAGCCTCGCTTTCCTTGGGCGGTTCACTCTTATTTCCGAAGCCACATTGTTCGTTGGGCGAGTCTAGCCCCGCCAGTTTGCGTTTCCTGCCGCCGCGTCAAACCGGCGGCGCTTGCGCTTGCCGAACCCCCATGTAAAACCCCGCCCACCCTGAGCGGGGTGAGGTGGCCGAGTGGTCGAAGGCGCACGCTTGGAAAGCGTGTATACGGGAAACCGTATCGTGGGTTCGAATCCCACTCTCACCGCCAGCCAGTCCTGCTGTTCCGGCAGGAGATCGCGGCCTTCGAAAACATCGCCATACTTCCGGGACTTGTCGGGCCGGCCGAGCGGATCACCCCGGACTGCGTGCGCCCAGCGCGAATACCACGACGGCGGGGCCGCCTTTCGGCGCCTCGGCGGGCGCGCCGCGGGCGCGCCGGAAGGCCTGGTAGCGCCGCGACTGGTCGCCGATGTGGTTGTTGTTCATGCCTACGACGACAGCGACATACTGCGTTTGGCCGACGCTGTAGGTGATAACGCTGGAGCTCGGGTAGTTGTCGAGCGGTGCGCTCCACAGCAGTTTTCCGTCACGATCGTCAAACGCCTTCAGCGCCGGATCGAGATCGCCGGCGAACACGACGCCGCCCGCCGTGGCCAGGGCGGAGGTGGAGAGCGGCGCATCCAGATCATGCTTCCAGCCGAGCTTGCGCCCGCTCAGATCCATGGCCTGCAGCCGGCCCATCTTGCCGTCCGAAGTTGCATCAGGGTGATCCGCAGCGCTCAGGCCCGAGCCTGGGGCGCTCAGAAGCCTCGCCCCCTGCTCACTCATCCGCATGCACCATTCAGTCACAGGCACATAAAGCAGGCCGGTGTTCTTGCTGTAGGACGTCGGCGGCCAGGAGCGCCCTCCGGATGGGCCGGGGCAATACACCGTCGGCCGCGTCGGATCTGGAAGGCGCTGGGGATCGATCGTCTTGGCGCCAGTTACAGGATCGACTGCGGTGATGATGTTCTGCGTGCCTGCGTCGATCGAAAACACATAGGCGCCGGTCGCCGCATCGACCGCGTCGAGAATGCCCATCTTGCCGACATTCATCACCACCTTGCGATTCCGCCCGCCGATCCTGACCGTCACGATCTGGCGTTCGAACACCCAGTCGAGATCCCACTGGTCATTCGCGAAGTGCTGATAGTGCCAGACCAGTTTTCCGGTATCCGGATTGAGGGCGATGGTGGAATTCGTATAGAGCGCGTCGCTGGTCGTACCCGGAATACCAGATGGATTCCGCAGTGGGGCGGTGTCGTAGGTCGGCGCGACGCCGTAGTAGATCAGGTTGAGATCCCGGTCATATGTTCCCTGGTGCCAGACCGAACCGCCAAAGCGTTTTTCAAGCGGCAGGCCGTTCCAGGTTTCGCCGCCAGGTTCACCCGGACGCGCGATCGAGTTGAAGCGCCAGATCTCTTTTACGGTGTTGATATCGAGCGCCACGATATAGCCGCCGCCGGCGACGAAACTGGTGGTGACGCCCTGGATTACCTTGTCGCCCACGATCAGCGGCGCGCTGCGCAGGCCGAGCGTCGTGCTCACCGTCGCTGGCGGCCGTACTTCGATCGGCTGATCCCACACCGTCGCGCCAGTCTTTGCATCCAGCGCAAGCACGTGCAGGTCGGACGTGGGGACGAACACGCGGCCGCCCGACAGGGCAAGTCCCATCTTCATGGTGGAAGAAATGCCGGTCGCCACCTTGTGCGCATGGCGCCAAAGCTCCACTCCGGTCGCAGCATCCAGAGCCAGCACGGTATCAGGGCTCGTCTGCAGGAACATTACGCCATCATGTACGAGCGGCGTCGGCATGCTGAGCCCGGCTTGCACCGGCGACCGCCAAACCTGCGCGAGGTTCGCTACATTGCTTCGGTCGATGCGCTTGAGGGGGCTGAAATTCTGGCCGTCGTAAGTGCGGCCCCATTGTAGCCAGTCCCCCGGCGCCGGATCGCGCAGCATCGCGGGCGACACCGGACGCATCTTTCCGAGCGGCGCTGCGACCTGCGCCGTGTCCGGTCCGGCTGCACTGCTAAGCGACGGAGAGACATCGGAGGCGCATCCTGCCAGCCAGGCGCCAGCCAACAGAACGACTGCGAGACGTGAAATAGCACCTGCGCGTAGCCGCATGGACCGTCCTCCCCTGTTGGAACGCGCCATAAGTTTCGAGGGCTCCTGGACGCCCCTCGCTGTCTCGAAAGATCGACCGATGGCGACCTCTCAAGACACGAACATCCTCGCCCGTTCAGTTCGAAGGAGCAACATGATTGGACGTTGGAGCGGGCGCCGTGGCGGAAGCTGCTGAAGCCGGGTCCCGTCCAGCGCCAGCGCCACGGCGGCCGGAAGTGATCTCACCCATAACGAGCACACCATCCTTGTTGGCGTCCAGGTTCGCAAAGCTGGCCTTCAGCCATTCACCCTGCTTGCCGCGAAGCTCCGCAAGCTGGAGCTTTCCATCCATGTTGTCGTCCAGCACGCCAACCAAATGGCCTTGCTGCAGGAGCCGGTCGTACTCGTCGAGCGGCGATGCGACCGTTTCGCCTACCCAGCGATAGTGGATGAAAAAGGTCAGCATCTCGTCCCACGACTGCTCGCCGAAGATGACATCCTTGTCCGGCGCGGGGTTGCCGAAATTGCGGGTCGAGTTGTCGTAAGTCCAGCGGTTGATGATGCGCGAACCGGCGGGAACCAGAATGGGTTCTGCAAGGTAATACTCGCACTGCCAGTCGAACTGGTATTTCGGCACCGCCAGGATCACCTGCTCGCGACCGTCCGGAAATACGATCGAGACCTGAGTAGAGGCGCCGCGGACATGGGCATGCGGCGTCAGCCCATAGAGCATCATATCCTTCGGGATGTCCTCGTAGGCTATTTCAGGATGAAACTCGGCGCCTGCCGGAATGGTGATGCCCATGTCGTAAAGGCCGTGGACCCGCATGGGATATTTCGGCTCCTGCCCCTTAGGATAGAAGTAGAGCCCCATCTTGGTCTTTTCGGTCGTCGCCTTTCCATAGGGTGTGTAGTGGGTCTCTAGCGCGACCGAGGAACCGGCGGGAATCCAGATGCCCATGTCCGGAGGCGTCAGGTTGATTGTCCGGCCAGGTCCCTGGCCGCCAATCCCTGCCCTGGCTTCCGACAGCGCTACGTTGACGCCAGACTCGTTTGGAGCGCGTAGGCCCGTGGTGATGTGGTGCAGAACGCGGCGATCGGAGACAAGGAATGCGCTGGCCTTCATCCAGCGGCCTTCGGTCATCCCGGATTCCAGAACCGGTTTCTGATAAGGCAGCACGCCGGCCGCGGGCACGTCCACTTCCGGCAGATTGAGGACCAGGTCGGGTTTGCCCAGCGGCCATTCCGGCGCCTGGAACTTGATCCTGGCGAGCGGATCGCCGCCCGAACCGCGCGGGGCGCCCGCCTCGATCCAGTGCACCAGCGTCCGGAGCTGTTCGGAAGACAAGCCTTCATTCGGCGCCCAGTGGCCGACCGTGATGTCGGGCTGGAAAGGCGGCATGCGGCGCGTGCGCAGCGCTTCGCGGATCATCGGCGCGAAGGCCTTGATCTCTTCGTAGCGGGTGAGCGGCATCGGACCGAGGCCGCCGGGCTGATGGCACACGGCGCACTTGGCCTCCACGATCGGAGCAACATCCTTCACGTACGATATCTTGGCCTTCTTGCCGAGCGCGCTCAGCGGAAAATTGACGGCGCGCCCACGAGGCGTCTCGGCCGGCAGAGCGATCGACTTGCCGTCGACTAGCGCGTCGAGCGCGCGCGTGGCCGAGCCTGAGCCTGCGGGACCGCGGAAGGCGATGGTCCAGGTTTTGGGATCAACGACGATCACTTCGGCCGCGTGGCGCAGGTTGAGACTCTCGCCGACCAGCTGCTCGTAGTCGAACAGGATTGGAATATCGATTCCAGCGGCGGTGGCGGCGGGCCTTACCTTTTCGCGGGTCTCGCCGAGAACGGAATCGATCATCAGGAACTCGACGCCCTTCGAGCCATAGCCTGACTTCAGCGCCATGAAGGTCGAGGCGTCGGCGCGCACGGCGGGGTCGCCCGCCGCGTAGCTGATCAGAACGACGGCCTTGGCGTCGCGCATCTTGTAGAGGCGGCGGCCGACATAATTCTGGTCGGAAAGCTGGAAGTCTTCGACGCGCTGGCCTTTCGCGGGCTGCGGATCGGCCGCTACCTGGCCTACCGAGCTGCCGAGAACGAGCACAGCAGCAGCGAACATGAAACCGGTCATCTTGGCGGATGCTGACACAGTATCTCTCCCTTTTGTCTCCGCTCCAGTTTTACGCGCCTGATCGGGCGTGTCCTGGCGCTAGTCCTTCGTCTTGCCCGCCTTGGCCGTGGCCTGCTCCCGTTCAAGTTTGCGGGCGCCGATCAAGATACCGGGCATGGCATAGTTTCCTTCGTGGCAAGCGTACTCGTAGACGCGCGATTGCGGCCGGAAGCTGTTCTCCACCGTCCAGGTTTGCGCGTACGTCTCCGGATCGTCCACGGTGAACGAATAGAAGATCTCGTCGTCCGCCCAGCGCTGGAAGCGCTCCGTGATCTTGCCTTTGGGCGAAAGCGGAATCTGGCCCTGGTCGGCCTGGATCGGATGCAGGTTGACGGATTCCGCGACCAGCACGTCGTCCTCCCACCAGGCAACGCTGTCGCCCATCCAGGGCTTGATCACGCCCGGTTTGTGATGGGCGCGCGCTTCGGCGGCGTTCGCGTAGATCGGGATGATGCGCGCGTCATGCACCATCTCGACATGGATCACGAGATAGTCGTCCGTCAGGACAAACTGGTAGTTGTTGTTGTAAATCGGCGTGAACATGCCGGGCCCGGAGGCGCCGCTGAAAGCCATCAGGCAGCGCTCGGCTATGCCCAGGTATTCTGGCCCGTCGTACAAGCCGGCCCCCGTAATGAAATTTCCGCCGCGGGGTCGCGACGGGCGCGGCCGTGTCGGTGAGTAAGGAATCTGCCCGTTAGGCGGATCGATAATGTTCGACGTCCGGTACGTCCCCTTCACTCGCGCCAGGCTGTCCCCAGTCGCCAGCCAGAATGAGTTGTATCCCTTCACGCCGAAATCGGACGAGCCCTTAGGAGGCGCCGGTGCGTTGGGATCGATGCGATCCACGTAGTTCGACTCCTCGCGCGCAAAACCGAGGACCCCGCTCGTGGCCGCCATCCTGCGCGCCTCTTCCGGCGACACCTCCAGGCGATCGACGCCTCGCGGCCGGCTGACGGGCGTCAGATTTGCGTTGGTCCAGACGCCGGTGAAATCCCTTGGATACGAGGTGCGCGGCGCATCCTGCGCGAGGGCGGCGCTCGCGAATATCCCGGCCGCAACAAGAAGCGCACCTGCTACGCCGACACTCCTTGCTCCGCTCTGCATCGACGCCTCGTTGAACTTCTCAGCCGGATCCGGACGCTCGTGCCGGCATCGGTCCAGCAGCTAACGCTGCCAAGGCTTGCGCCGAGACGGGCTGGCACAGCATGCCTTCGACAGTATCAAGCAGTGTTTCTTCGGCGCCTGGCGTGTTCCAGAACTGTGACCAGACTTCGTGCCCTTGCCGGCTGCCGCCTTGCAACGCCACCATCGACGCCAGGTAGACAATCACAAGGTGAAACCGCTGGGACAGGATCGGCTTGGGAATCTCCGGCTGCAGGCGACGCACGTGGGCGATCACCCGGCGGAATCCAGAATCCTGCCCCTTGGCGCCTTCGAGGAACAGGCCGTAATTGTCCTGCATCAGGCGGCTGATGAACCTCATATAGTTGTCGTCGACGAAGTACGGATAAGCCAGGAGCTCGATCACTTCGCGGATGTTTTTGGGTCCGCCTTGGGCTTCCAGTCGATCGAGCCGGTGATTGCGGTCCTCATCGATGCGCCGCACGCCGTCTTCCACAAGCTCGCGAGCCAGCGTTTCCTTGGTGCGAAAATAGTAGTGAAGCGAGCCCGTGTTCCGCTGGCCAGCGACCTCGATGATGTCTCTTATCGACACCGCATTGAAGCCGCGCTCAGCAAACAGGACCTCAGCGGTCCTTTTGATCTTCTCACGGGTGAGATCGCCGCCGCGCATCGGCCGACTATTTGCAAGTCGACGATCTAAGTCAACGCTTCAATCGATGCTTTATCTGTTCGTGACGCGCCTTGATTGCGCGCATCGTCTAGCCGCTCGGACGCTTCTTGAGGGCGGCAGGTAGGAACGCAGGGTGTCATTGCCGATTGTCTCGGTCCCACGCTTTTTTCGATTGCCTGGAACTCCCGGCGGGCGGTGCTGGCTATGCAAGCTATTTGAGAACAGCTAGCTTTATTGTCGACAATTATGGGAGTCGAGGAAAGATGGCAAAGGGAGTTCGGCCTGTAACGCGACAGAACCCTCGCCTCGACCAGAAGGGGGACAACCTACCCCTCGACGTCGAGATCTCCCATCGGCTAATCCGCGAGATTATCGAACTTAAACACGTTCCGGGGGCCTGGCTGCGGGAGCAGGAAATAGCCGAACGCTTCGATGTCTCGCGCTCCCCGATACGCGAGGCCCTCCGGCACGTCGCCAAGGCCGGCTTCGTGCAGATGCACCCGTGGCGGGGCGCACAGATCGTCGAACTGTCGGAAGAAACCACGACGCAGGTGTTCGACATGCTGGAGGCGCTCTACGGCGTCGTTGCGAGGCTTTCAGCCCAGACCATGCCGTCCGAAAAAATGCCGAAACTTCGAGAGTTTCTGCGCCGCGGCGACCACCTGGCCAAGCCAGGCGTCTCGATGAGGGAGCGCGTCGCTTTCTCATTCGAGATGGGCCGCTATATCGGCAAATGGGGCACGACGCCCAAGACCTACGAGGTCTTCACGCACGTCGGTAATCTCGCGATGTGGCAGCACCGTTTCATGCTGACGGAGGATGTCTTTGCCCGCCGCTCGATGGAGATCCACCACGTAATGGTTTCGGCGATAGAAGCCCGCGACCCGGCCCGGGCCGAGTGGGCCGCGCGTGCGATCGTCGATCTCAGCCGAGACCGCATCCTGCCCAATCTTCCGGACGCCGCCGGCCAGACGGTTGATACCACACGGTAGCTTTTGCTTGACAACGTGTCCGGAGAATTGTCGACTATCCTCGGGAGTCTAACGACGCAACAGACCGATCCGCGCCCTAGAAGGCGGACGGCAACGCAGAGGGAGGTCGACGATGAAGAAGCTCATGCGCCGTGTGGCGCTGGTCGCACTGGTTTCCGGCAGCGCAACGGCGCAGACGCCGCAAACGGTCCAGACGACAACGCCAGCCAACGAGCCGTCATCGAGCGAAAAAGTGATCGTGACAGCCCGCCGGCGCGAAGAGCTTGTGCAGGATGTGCCCGCCGCCGTCACCGGTCTGTCGGCCGAGCAGCTTGAAGACGCGGGCGGCATCAAGGACATCAAGGACCTTTCCTACCTCCTCCCCGGACTTTCCTTCGTCGATACCGGCAACATCAACGCGGAGAACAACATCCGCGGCGCCGGCGCCGGGACGGCGCGCACGGCCGGCGTCGACTCGCCTATTGCGGTCCTGCGCGACGGCGCATCGATCACTGGCGGCAATATCGGGGGCCGCACTTTCACGCGCCAGGACCTGTTCGATCTGGCGCGGGTTGAAGTCACGCGCGGCCCGCAGGGCGCACTCTACGGCGTCAACGCGGTGGGCGGCGTGATGCAGGCGATCAGCCAGCGGCCCAAGGCAACGCCCGGCGCCAGCGTACGGACGACGTGGTCGCCGGACATCCAGCGTTTCGGCATCGACGCCATCGGCAACATGCCCTTCTCGGACACACTTGGCGTCCGCATCGGCGTACAGATGGCGGACAAGGGAGACGGCTTCTTCTACAACCAGTTCACCGGCAAGGCTGGGGATGTCGAGGAGTATTTCGGGTACAAGGGCGTCCTGGAGTGGGCGCCGGCCGCCAACCTGTCGTTCCTGCTGGTGGCCGATGGATCGAACGAACTTTCTCCGTCCAACGTGATCCGCGAAGTCGGCGAGAAGAACGATTCGTCCGCCCCGCCGACCGACACCCCGCCGCCGGACATCGATGGACCGTTCACCTATTCGATGAACGCGTCGAACGAGAGCAACCGCGAGACCAGCAACTATAACGGTCAGATCGAGTGGGACACCGGGTTCGGCACGCTGACGTCGACGACGCTCTATCGCGAGCGCACCACTGACTTCACGTCTGACGCAGACCGCACGGCCCCGGGCTATGCAACTGCGCCACAGGCCAACATCGCGGCAACCTGCGCCACACGCGCATGCACGACGCTGTTCACCGACCATACGGAACTAACCAGCGAGGAAGTCCGCTTCGCATCGGAGCTGACTGACAGCATATCCTACATCGTCGGCGCCAACATCCAAGGCCGCCAGACAGAGTTCGGTACGGTCCTTGATGGCCGCACGACGTCGGCCGTCAACCTCGCGCCCAGCCCGACAGGCAACCTGTCTCAGGGCGTCAAGGAAGAAGAACTGCAGACCGGAGCGTTCGCGTCGGTCAACTGGCAGATCACCGATCCGCTCTCGCTGGATGCGGCGGTGCGCTACAACCACTCCGAAAAGAAGACGGATGCCTACACGGTGCTTAGGGGGCCAGCCACAGGACCGACGTCCTGCGTCCTGGTCTACAACGATCCGTTCAACGCCCAAGTTGTGCGCCCGGACTGTCTGCGCAACGAAAACGTGCTTGAGGAGACGTTCGACACCACGGCGCCTTCGGCCTCGATCAAGTACGAGATCCTCGACAATCTTCGCGTGTTCGCATCGGCGGGCATCGGCTATCGCGCAGGTGGTTTCAACGCCAATTCGATCCTCGACCCGATCATCCCGCCGTCCTACAGCCCGGAGAAGAACTCGGCGTATGAGGTCGGGGCGAAGTTCGAACTGCTGGACGCGTTTTTCACGCTTACCGCATTCGAGAACCAGTTCGACGACCTGCTGGTGACCGTCGACACGCCACCGAATCCAACATCGCGAAATTATCGTTTCAACGCAGGCTCGGCCAAGACGCAGGGTGTGGACTTCGAGTTCTTCGGCAGTGCGCGTCTGCTGGAAGGCTGGGGCCGCTTCGACTACAACGGCGCGGTCAACTACCTGACAGGCGAGATCAACTCCGGTCCGTATGCGGGTCAGACGGTGGAAGGCTCGCCCGAGTGGACCTACACGGGCACCCTCACCTACCGCAAACGGCTGTTCGATGACTGGCGCTTCGTTGGCTCGGCCTCGTATCGCGGACAGCGCGGCGGCTATACCAACACGACCAAGATCAACAACCTAGTCGAAATGTCTGACATCGACCTGTGGAACGGGTCGGTGGGCCTGGAGAACGGCCAATATCGGCTGACGCTTGAAGCGCGCAACCTCACGGACGAGACATACATCACGCTCCGCGACCCGCTGCGCTCGGTGTACGGCGATCCGCGCGAAATCCGGATCACTTTCGCCGTCGCGTTTGGCTCGGAAGAACGCCGCAGTCGCGCACTAGACTAGCTTGTGAGTTCGCCGTCGCATCCTGCGCCAGGATTTTTGTTCATGTCGATAGAATTTCGATCCGCTGTTTTTGCCGTTGTTGTTGCCCTCCTCCCCGGATGTACGACTGACGCGGCGCTAGCTCCACAGCAGGCTGGCGCCGCCGCCGGCTGCGAGGCGGCGATCGCCTATTCGACAGCCGACAAGGGCTTGAGCGTGCTCGCGCTGAAGGACGGCAAGGTCGTTTGCGAGAATTACACGAATGGCGGCGGGGCCAACAAAGGCCATGAAATCTGGTCGGGCACAAAAAGTTTTACCGGCGTCATGGCCGCCATCGCAGTCAAGGACGGCATGCTGACGCTCGATGAGAAAGTCGCAGACACGATCACGGAGTGGAAGTCCGACCCGCAAAAGTCCCAGGTCACCATCCGCCAGCTTCTGTCACTCTCCAGCGGTATCGGGAATCTAGGGCAGCCAGGCGGACGTGCGCCGAGCTACGCTGCAGCGATCGCGACGGACTTCACGGCGGCGCCGGGCGAGAAGTTCCAGTATGGGCCACAATCCTTCCAAGTGTTCGGCGAACTTATCCAGCGCAAGCTGAAGGCGCGTGGAGTGGCGCTGGATTCACGCGGCTTCGTGAAGACGCGCATTCTCGATCCACTCGGGATGGTGTGGACAGACTGGCGGCGCACGCCAGAAGGCGATGCGATCATGGCGCAGGGGTCTTCTTTCACAGCGCGCGAATGGATCAAGTTTGGTGAGTTCATCCGCAAGGGCGGCGTGACGGAAAGCGGTGAACAGCTGGTCGATCCCAAGGCATTCCGCGAGCTGTTCGTGGGGACGAAAGCGAACCCGGCCTATGGTGTTTCCTTTTGGCTTCCCAGACCAACTCCTGCCCCAGACGTGCTCACCGCCAGCATCGACCTTACGCGACACAGCGCAGAACTGCCGCAGGACATGGTCGTGGCGGGCGGCGCCGGGAACCAGCGGATGTATGTCGTGCCGTCTTGCGAACTGACAGTGGTGCGGCAGGCGGAGTTTGATCCGATGTCCGCGCCGGCTGGCGGCGGACGTGGCCCGAGGACGTGGTCGGACTTCGCTTTCATCAACGCGATGTTGAGCGCATATTGCGACTAAGTGCCGGGAGGGCCTCGATGCGCTGGAGCCGAAGGGCGGTCCTTCTGAGTGGCGCGAGCAGCGGAATTCTTGCCGCCTGCGCGACGCCGAACGCTGCAAGGACCGCGTCGACAAAGGCTTCACACGAATGGCGCGCTTACGGATCGGACAACTTTTCGAGCAAGTATTCCGCTCTCGACCAGATCGACCGCCGCAATGTCGCTTCGCTCAAGATCGCGTGGGAATGGCTGTCGCCTGACGCGGAGATCATCCGCGCAAATCCAAACCTCGGACTTGCGCCCGGTGAGTTCCAGGCCACGCCGATCATGGCGGATGGCGTGCTCTACACCTCGACGGCGATGTCCCAGGTCGCCGCCATCGATCCCGCGACTGGCCAGACGATCTGGGTGTTCGACCCGGAAACCTGGAAGCACGGCCGGCCGACCAGCAAGGGCTTCCAGCACCGTGGCGTCGCCTGGTGGCAGGACGGCGAAGACACCCGCATCATCATCGCCACCGGCGACAATCGGCTGATCGCGCTCAACGCCGGGACTGGCGCGAAGATCACGACGTTCGGCGCCAATGGCGAAGTGGATCTCGCGAAGGTTGGCCTGCAGCGCGAGATTGTCGCCAATCCCACCGACGTGTTCGGCTCGACCTCGCCGCCGACCATCTGCCGGGATGTGATCGTCGTCGGCCAGTACATTCATGATCGCAGCGTCCAGCCGGTGATGCCTCCCGGCGACGTGCGCGGTTTCGACGTGCGAACCGGCGCGCTGAGGTGGACCTTTCACGTCATACCGGCGAAAGACGAGCCGGGTTATGAGACCTGGGCGCCTGGAACGGCCGAGAAAACTGGCAACGGCAATGTCTGGACCATGATGAGCGCCGACGAGGAGCTTGGCCTCGTCTATCTGCCCACCTCCTGCCCGACCAACAATTTCTTCGGCGGCGAACGCCCCGGCGACAACCTCTACGCCAATTCGCTCGTCGCCGTGGAAGCCGAGACGGGCAACCGCCGCTGGCACTTCCAGATCGTGCATCACGATGTCTGGGACTACGACCTGCCCTGCGCGCCCAACCTCGTCGACATCACGGTGAAGGGCCGGCGCATCAAGGCAGTCGCGCAGCTTACCAAGCATGGCTTCTGCTTCGTGTTCGACCGCGCGACAGGCGAGCCGGTGTGGCCGATCGAGGAGCGCGCCGTACCCCAGTCAACAGTCGCGCCCGAGCGCACGTCGGCGACGCAGCCATTTCCGACCCGCCCCGCGCCGTTCGAACGCCAGGGCCTGACCGAAGCGGACTTGATCGACTTCACGCCGGAGATCAAGGCCGAAGCGGCGGCCATCCTCAAGACATTAAACGCCGGACCGCTCTTCACGCCATTGGGCGAGACGGCGACCACCGTCCTTCCCAGTTGGGTGGGCGGCGCAAACTGGTGGGGCGCAGCGGTCGACCCCGAAACCGGCGTCATTTACATTCCTTCGATCACCGGCGTCGTGCAGATGGCGCTGGACCAAACCGGCAAGCGTCTTGGCGAGGGAGGAGGCGATGAGGAAATCGCGGGCCGCGCCGGCGTTGTCGTCGGGCCGCGCAACATGCCGCTGGTGAAGCCGCCCTATGGCCGCATCACGGCGATCGACCTCAACACGGGCGACCATCTCTGGATGCAGCCCAACGCCCCCGGCGCCAAGGACGATGCACGCTTCAAGCCCTTTGATCCGGGATGGATCGGGACCAACGCCCGAACCGGTCCGCTGCTGACCAAGACGCTGCTGTTCATGGGCGAAGGACCGCATGACCCGCGCAACACGCGGAAGGTGTTGCGCGCGTGGGACAAAGCAAATGGCGCGGTGGTTGCTGAAATCCTGCTGCCCGACAACACGCACGGACCGCCGATGACCTACATGGCGGACGGAAAACAGTTCATCGTGTGCGGCATGGGATTCCGAAATTCGCCTCACCGCCTCGTGGCCCTTGCACTGCCTTGAAGAGCGAGACCGACATGCCAGACGAAATCCCGCAAATGCGCCCAGAAGACATTTCGCGCCGCGGCGCGATCGGCCTTGCGGCCATGGGGATCGCTGCGACCGCCGCAGCGCCCAGGGCGGAGGCCGGGCCCGGCGACATCGCCGTCAAACACTATATCCCGATCAACCTGAAGCCAGGCGCAGACCAGCTTTCACTCGACCGCTGGTACATGACCTACCACGCGCCGCAGGTGCGGCGCGCGTTCAAGGCCTGGCAACGGAACTACGTTTCGTTCCGCAGCTATCTCCCACCGGCGGAGGCGACCGCGAGATACAAGATCTGGTACGGCCGCATGACCGAAATCCAGTTCAACTCGATCGAGGATTTCCGAGCGTCACGGCCCAACAACATCTACGGCTCGCTCCAGTCCTTCACGCCACCGCCGGGAGGCTGGGCGGCCAACACGCTGTTCGACACCGAAACATCGACCGTGCCTGTGAATGCAAACGACCTCTATCTCTCGCTCGACACGCCGCCCAAGGAGTTGCCCTATCTGCGCTGGATCGTGTTCTACAAGATGCCGAAAGGCGTGACGGCCGAGCAGTGGGATGCCTGGTACAAGGATGCTCACTCGAAGGAGCTGGCGAAAGTTCCCGGCCTCAAGCGGTTCGCGGGATACAAGACCGTGGCCGACCAGGCCTACCCGCGCGTCGGGGAGTTCTGGTTCGACGACTATCCGGCCTGGCGCAAGGCGTTCCTCGATCCGGCGCCGAAGTTCAGCGCTCCCGCATGGGGTGGCGCATTTCCGTTTGCCGAGTCGATCTCGATGTTCATCGGCGAAAACCCCGACGTGGACTTCATCAACGACAAGCGCGTGATCCCATAGACGCATTCGCGTTGGACTGCCTCGACCGTCAACCAGTCTGCCTCTTGGCCGACGGGCCTGCGCTTTGGGGTTGTCTGCGAGATCGACGATGAATTGACGATCCAGCTTCAGGACATGCGCAGGCAACCGGCCGGTGTAAGAGAGCGATGAATAGCCCAGCAGCACGCGGGCGGGCGTCGCGTCTCGTCGGCAAGCGCATCGGCTAGGCGATGCCGTTCAGCGCGCTTCGCAGCGTGTCGACGATCTGATCGATCTGGCTCTTCTCGACGATCAGCGGTGGAGAAAGAGCGATGATATCGCCGGTGACGCGGATCAGCAGACCGCGGTCAAAACAGGCTCGGTAGATTTCGAGCGCCCTCTCAGTCGGCGCGCCGCTTCGCGGTTCGAGTTCGACGCCGCCAATAAGTCCCAGGTTTCGGATGTCGATGACGTGGCGCGCGTCGCGAAATGAATGAAGAGCGGTTTCCCAGTAGGGCGCCAACGTGGCGGCGCGTTCGAACAGGCCCTCTTCCCGGAATGTATCCAGCGTCGCGAGGCCGGCGGCGCAGGCGAGCGGATGGCCGCTCGTCGTATAGCCGTGGAAAAGTTCGATCGGCGTATCCGATGCTTCGAGTATGGTGTCGTAGATCTCCCGGCTGGCCGCCACGGCGCCCATCGGAACGGAGGCGTTCGTAATGGCCTTGGCCATGGTGATGATGTCCGGTCTGACGTCGAAGAAGTGCGAAGCGAATGGCGCGCCCAGACGGCCGAAGCCGGTAATCACCTCGTCGAAAATCAGCAGGATGTCGTGCTTGGTGCATAGTGCGCGCAGGCGCTCGAGATAGCCCTTGGGCGGAATGATGACGCCGGTCGATCCGGCCACAGGCTCGACAATCACTGCCGCGATCGAGGACGCATCGTGCAACAGCACCAGGCGCTCGAGGGCATCGGCATACTCAACGCCATGCTCCGGCATGCCCCGGGAAAAAGCGTTGCGCGAGATGTCGAGCGTGTGGGGCAGATGATCGACACCGCCGATCATCGGCCCGAACGCCGCCCGGTTGCGGCCGATGCCGCCAACCGACAGTCCGCCGAAGTTGACGCCGTGATAGCCGCGCTCGCGCCCGATCAGCCGGAACTTGCCCGGCTTGCCCCGAGCCTTCTGGTAGGCGAGCGCGATCTTGAGCGCGGTGTCTGCGCTTTCCGAGCCGGAATTGGTGAAGGCAATACGGTCGATGCCGTCCGGCAATATTCCGGCAAGACGATTGGCGAACTCGAATGCGAGCGGATGTCCCAGATTGAATGTGGTGGAGTAATCGAGTTCGCCCGCAGCGCGTTTGATGGCCTCGACGATGCGTGGGCGCGCGTGGCCCGCAGCAACGCACCAGAGACCGGCCGTGCCGTCGAGTATGGAGCGGCCGTCAGGCGTGAAATAGTGCATGCCCTCCGCGCGCACGATCATCCGCGGATCCGCCTTGAACGCGCGGTTGGGCGTGAACGGCATCCAGAAAGCGTCGAGGGAATTGGGCCGGGCGGTATCAGGCATGCGCGAATTGTGAGGCGCGTTCACCGGCGCGGCAAGTGGTTGTTCGGGTCCGTCTCTTACATCCGGCTCACGTGGAGCGGCGGCATACGCTTACCCCACGGCATCTCCTGCTCCAGGACCCGCGCGAGCTGGAGAACGACGTGGTCGTCCGCCGGGCGCCCGGCCAGCTGCACGCCAATCGGCAATCCGCTGGGGTGCATCACCAGCGGAAGCGAGATCGCCGGCGTGCCCATCAGGTTGTGCACGATCGTGTATTGCGTCACGGGCGCGAAGATTGCCTCGCCAATGCTGTCGAAGTCGACGCCCGGCCGCGACAGGCCATAACGGCCCCACGGCTCGGCGACGCCCGGTGTGGTCGGCGAGAGCCAGACGTCGAATTTCGAAAAGAACGCGCCCAGTGCGCGGCGCGCAGTATTGGCGTCGCTCCAGGCGGCGGTGAATCGTGCTGGCGTGATTTCCTTGGCGCGCTGATAGATCGACCATATCGCCGGCTCGAGCGTATCCGGCCCGGGTTTCAGGCCCGAGCGCTTGCCATATCCGTCGAGCCGATTGTCAAAGTCGAAGAAGAACAGATCGCGGGTTGTCCGCGACAGGTCGACGCCGCCGGTGCTCACGGAGGCGATCTCGACATGATGCCCAACAGCCGCGAGACGCTCGCCGGTCTGCCTCACCGCCGCGGCGACTTCGGGATCGGGCGCAACGCCAAGGATCTTGTCCAGCACGATGCCGATCCGCAGCGGCTTCGGCGCACGTTCGGTCAGTGCGGCATAACTCTCCGCCGGCTTCGGGATCACGAAGGGATCGCCCACGGCAGGAATCGAGATCGCATCCAGCATCGCCGCGGCATCGCGCATTGTCCGCGTCTGCGCGAAATTGAGCGACCAGCCCCAGCCCACCTCGTCCACCACAGGCCCGAGCGAGACCCGCATGCGCGAGGGCTTGAACCCCACCACGCCGCACATCGCCGCCGGAATGCGGATCGAACCTCCGATGTCGGACGAGTGCGCGAGCGGCACGACCCCGGCCGACACCGCCGCAGATGCGCCGCCAGAGGATCCACCCGCCGAATAGCCCTGCTTCCACGGCGTCGAGCAATTGCCATAGAGCTCGCCCTCGGTGGTCGCGGCCATCGAGAACTCCGGCGCCGAAGTACGGCCTAGGTTGTTGACGCCTGCGTTGCGCAGAAGAACCATCAGATTGGTGTCGGCGAGCGCGACCATGTCCTTGCACAGGCGCGACCCGAATTCGATTCGGCGGCCTTTCTCGTGGCCGAACACGTCCTTGATCAGGAAAGGCACGCCGCGGAACGGTCCGTCTCCCAGCGTAGTCTCGTCGAGATCAGCGATCCGGTCGGGATAGGTTTCAACCACGGCGCCCAGGACCGGATTGGCTTTTTCGATTGCCGCGGCTGCGGTCTGCGCAAGCTCACGCGGACTCACCTCACCTCTGGCGACAAGCCCCGCCAGGCCCAGGCCGTCGAACGCGGAATACTCCGTCAGGTTCATATCGTGCCTCGTTCAGCCACCGCCGCCGTTCCGCGCGGTGGGTTGGTGAATCTTAAGCGTCCGCCACAAACAATGGAAGGAAATGATAGAACCGGTGGCCGCTGCCCGCGGCATTCCCGAGGGCAAGCCTGGAAATTCTCTTAGATCGGCTAACTCCGTGGCAATGCCTGTGGGAGACGCTTGGCCTGTTCGCAGGAGCACGCGGGGAAAGCATGAGCTTCGGAAAGCAGAGCGGCGGGGACACCGGATCGCTGCGCCAGCTGGTTCAGCCGGCGTCGCCCGCGAAGGTCACAAAAGCAAGTGGCGGCTTCGACGCCGCCTTCATCGCGCTGGCGCTTGGCGTCGTCGTGTTGTCCGCCGGCGGCGCAATCGCTGCGCCTTCCGTTATCTCCTGGGCGCAGTCTGATGTCTTCGGATCCGGAGCGGCTCGCCCGATCGAATCGGTCATCGCCGGCCTCGACCGCGATGGCGCAAAGGCGGCTCTCGCGCGCGAGGCGTTCCCCGACAAGGCAGGCCGCGCCTTCATGACGAGCCTCGCCGCAAAGTTTCCCGGCGATCACGACAAACTCCTGGGCCTGCTTGCCGACAGCGCCCTGAAAGGCGGCGACCGCGACGGGTTGATGCTCGCGGTCAACGAATGGACAGTGGATTTCGCGCCGCGAAATCTCGCTGCGATCGGCCGCACCGGTGCGGAAGGATTCGATCAGACTCTGACATTCGTCTCTGACGCATTCGGTGTTCTCGAAGACGCCGGCGATGGCAGGTGCACGGCCGCGTCGATGGAGAAGCTGGTCAGCGATCCGCAGGCGCTTGCCGGCCTTTCTGCCTATGGTTCGAAAGGCTATAACCTCAACATGCGGGCCAACCGCATGCTGGTCGACCTGTCGGCCGCCGGAAGCCATGCGCCCGAACCGGACACCATGCTGAGGCCAGAGGATGAACAGGCGCTGCAGTCGGCCTTCATGTCGATGATGCAGGATCCCCAGGTCATGTCTCTGATGCAGATGTCGATGTCCCAGATGTCGTCGTCTGGACAGGGCATACAGAGCGACACCGCCGCCAACCTCGACATATGTGCTCTCGGCCGCACCGCCATCGGCAAGCTGAAAGGCCTGCCGTCGGGCACGAAGTCGCGGCTCTGGGGCATGGCGCTCTCGCAGGCGAAGTCGCTGAAGCTTTCGCTCTGAGGTTCGCCTGCCCTCGCCAGCCCCTTCTCGGCGAGCCTGAACTAGACGGCGCTCTGTCCCGCGAGTGTTCCTTCCAGCGCCGTTTCCGTCGCGCCCGCACAGTCGATTGACCTCCCTATCGATGATAGCTAGCGTCTCCCACCACAAGAAGACCAGCAAGAGACTACGGGGAGAGAAGTCATGTACGCTCGCGTGATCGCCGGCGTTGCCGCGATAGTCCTTGTCTGGTCCTGCACTAGTTCCGCCC
>JAUYPV010000116.1 GCA_030697555.1 Hyphomonadaceae bacterium | reverse complement strand
TCACCACTATGTCGAGAACTGGAAGCGCTATTCCAAAGGGCTGAAACGGATCGCTTGATGCGCCCGAAGAAGACTTTCAAGGCAGTTGTCGAGGAAGGGCAGAAGGGCTCGGCGCATATTGCCCTGCCGTTCGATCCCGATGCGGTGTGGGGGACGAAGCCTCGCCATCGCCTGTCCGGCACGATCGACGGCGAGAAGATCCGCGTCATCATCGGGCGAGACGACAGGGAGGTCGGCATCCGCCTCACGCCCATGTGGCGGCGCGATGCGAAGGTCGAGGCCGGCAGGCGCGTCAGCGTCGTGCTCTGGGCCGAAGGGCCGCAGCAGGACGATCTGGCCGACGATTTCCTCGCCGCCCTCAACGCCGAGCCCAAGGCGCTCGCCTTCTTCAACGATCTTGCCCAGTTCTATCGCAAGGCCTGGCTCACGTGGATCGACGGGACCAAGAAGAGGCCCGAAGAGCGGGTCCGGCGCATCCGGGAAACCGTGAAGCTGCTCAAGGCCGGCAAGAAGGAACGGCCGAAATAGCGCCGTCACGCCGGCGAGCTGCTAGATGCCGTACTCTCGTCGGAATGTTTCGAACGGCGCGGTCGTCGCCAGCACCTGGAAGGGGAAGGCTAGCCAGGGTTGGGCCGGGTCGAGAGAGTTCAGGCTCTGGTAGAACGTCTCGACTATGGTCTGCTTCACAGACCCACGAAAATCGAGGAACTGCCCCCAGGTGGACAGGCCGTGGATGGGGCGAGGGCCGACGAGGGGCGTGCGCGAGGCGTCGTACTCTGCTGGGAACAGCCGGCGATAACCTTCCGTGTTGTAGAGCCATGATGCGCCGTTGACGGACTTGGCGTCAGGCCAGCGTTGCGCGACGAAACCGAACATCTGGGCAAGTTCAGCGCGGCGCTCGGCGGTCTTCGAGGCGTGCAGCGGGCCCGTACTGTCTTTGTTGTAGCGATTGCGGAAATGGATCTTGATCGCGCTGGCTTCGTTCGGCGCTTCGCAGGCGAAATGGGGTCCGAACGGAAAGCGGTCGGAGGGCCATGGGTCGGGCGGGCGTTTCGCGAAAGTGGCGACTAGAAGATCAAGCCGCTTCCGGGGATCGCCAATCCCAACGACATCCCGCACCAGCGCTGTGAACTCCTGATCCGGCGCGATCCTGGAAAGATTGCCGTAGGCGAACAGGCGGTGGAAGTTGGTGTGGAAGGTGATGGCCTCGCCAAGCGGGACGCCGGCCTTCGCCGCCAGCACGTCGGCATAGTGCAGCTGCACGCCGAAAAAGCCGCGGGAGATCTCCGCGACGGCCATTCCCTTCGCTTCTGTCACCGAATCTGCGCCTCCGGTTGAGGTCCGCCATCCTAGCGTCCCGTGCGCGATCGCCTATATCTCGCGCATGACAAAGCTGTCCGTTCTCGATCTTGCACCCATTGTCGAAGGCTCGACCACCAGCCAGGCGCTGGCCAACAGCCTCGATCTGGCGCGGCACACCGAGAAGCTGGGCTTCAATCGCTTCTGGCTGGCCGAACACCACAACATGCCGGGTATCGCCTCGGCCGCGACCGCCGTGGTGATCGCGCATGTGGCGGCAGGCACGAAGACGATCCGCATCGGCTCGGGCGGCATCATGCTGCCTAATCATGCGCCGCTGATGGTGGCAGAAGCGTTCGGCACGCTGGCCGAGTTGCACCCGGGCCGCATCGACCTCGGGCTCGGCCGCGCGCCCGGAACCGACATGGCGACGGCCCGCGCCCTGCGCCGTGCGCTGCAGGGCGGGGCGGACAGTTTTCCACAGGATGTCGTCGAGCTGATGAACTGGTTCGAACCGGCGCAGCCTGGTCAGTCCGTCCGCGCCGTGCCCGGCGCGGGCGCCAATGTGGAAATATGGATTCTCGGCTCCAGCCTGTTCGGCGCGCAACTCGCCGCACATCTGGGGCTGCCCTACGCCTTCGCGTCGCACTTCGCGCCGGGCGACCTTGAAGGCGCGATCCAGATCTATCGCGAGCGGTTCAAGCCATCGAAGCGGCTGGACAAGCCTTGCCTGATGCTCGGTCTCAACGTCACCGCGGCGGAGACCGACGAGGAGGCGAAGTATCTCTTCACCTCCATCCAGCAGGCCTTCGCCAATCTCCGCCTCGGCCGACCCGGCAAGATGCCGCCGCCGGTCGAGAACCTGCAGCTCGACCCGATGGTCGAGGCCGGCATCGCACAAGCGCTGTCGTGCTCTGTCGTCGGCGGGCCCGAGAAAGTGAAAGCCGGGATAGAGGCATTCGCCAAACGCACCGGCGCGGATGAGCTGATGGTCACCTGCTCTGTGTGGGATCACGCCAAGCGCAAGCGCTCGTTCGAGATCGCGGCCGCCGCTATTTAGCGCGCCAGTTGCCCTTGGAGTTTCCGCCGCCGCCGGATTTGCCACGATAGGGCTTGCCGCCCGAAGGCTTCGGGCCCCGCGGCTTGAAACCGCGCGGCTTGAAGTTGCCGGGCTTGCCCGGTGCGGGGCGTTCACGGCGATCACCAACCGAACGGTCCTGCCGCGGCGGGCGCGGAGCATCCGCGGCTGCGCCCTTGTCGTCAGGCGCCCACTGGCGCTTCACCGGTTCCTCGCCGCGCGGGGCGATGACGGGCAGGGCGCCGGCGGCGCGGGCCGCGTCGCGGCGCTGGCGGCGGTTCATGCCGGATGATGTGTCTACGCCGGGTGTGGAACGCTCGCTAGTCTTGAGTGAAGCAAGAACCGGATCGGCCTCAATGTGTGCACGCGCCTTGGCGCGTTGGTCCCGCTCGGCATCCCGGGGGCTCGGCCTGCGATCCTCACGCGGCGGACGGTGCGCGGCGGGACGTGGTGCATCTGCCTGATGCTCGCGCGGCGCACGGGGCTCGCGTTGCTCACGCGGTTCGTGATGTTCACGCGGTTCGCGGCTCTCACGAGGTGGACGGACGTCCCGCGCTTCGCGCGGCGGACGCGGGCCGCGTGGCGTGAACTCCCCGCGCTGCGGCGCGGCCGTGGCCGTGATCTGGATGTTGTCTTCCAGCGTCGCTTCGGCCGCGACCCTGAAGGCGTCGGCGGCGTGGCCGACGATCTCGAACTTGGTTTCTTCGTCGAACACGCGGATCGGGCCGATCTCGGCCTTGGTGATGTGACCCAGCCGGCAGATCAGCGGCACAAGCCATTTCGGATCGGCATTGCGGCGGCGGCCGACATTGAGCCGGAACCACACGCCATCGCCTTCGGAGGCCACGAAGCCTCGTTCTTCCCGGCTGCGCGGCGGCGCCCGCTCGCGCGGGACCGACGCCTGCGTGTCGCGCATGCGCGCATCGTCGCTGACATCTTCCGGATCCGGCAGTTCGGCGCGCAGCAGGCCGATGAGAGCGGCAGCGATCTGCTCCGGCGGCAGTTTCTCAGCAATCTGTTTCGCAAGCTCCAGATCGTCGACGGACGCTTCGGCCTTCAGCGCCGGATGCTCGAGAAGACGCTGGTGATCCTGCGTGCGGATTTCCGCGGCGGTCGGCGGCCCGCTCCAGGTCGCCTCGATGTTGGCGGACTGCAGCACTTGCTCCGTGCGGCGGCGCTTGGTGTGGGTGACCAGCAGGACGGACGTGCCCTTGCGGCCCGCACGGCCGGTGCGGCCGGAGCGATGCAGCAGCGTTGCCTTGTTGGTCGGCAGATCGGCGTGAATGACGAGGCCAAGGTCGGGCAGATCAAGGCCGCGTGCGGCGACGTCCGTCGCAACGCAGACCTTGGCGTGGCCATCGCGCAGAGATTGCAGCGCATCGTTGCGCTCGCGCTGGTTCATCTCGCCGGACAGGCCGACGACATGGAAGCCGCGCTCGCGCAGGCTGGCGTGGAGGTGTCGCACCGCTTCGCGCGTGGCGCAAAAGACGAGGGCGCCGCCGGCTTCGAAATAACGCAGCACGTTGACGACGGCCCGCTCGGTGTCACCGGGGGAGATGCGCATGGCGCGGTAGTCGATGTCGCCGTGCGGTTCGGTCTGGCTGGTAGTGTCGATGCGAACGGCGTCGCGCTGGTAGTTCTTCGCCAGCATGGCGATGCCGCGCGCGATGGTCGCCGAGAACAACAGGGTGCGACGTGTTTCGGCCGACGTTGCATCAAGTAGAGTCTCAAGCTCCTCGCGGAAGCCGAGGTCGAGCATTTCGTCCGCTTCGTCGAGCACGGCGACTTTCAGCGTGGAAAGGTCGAGATAGCCCTTGGTGAGGTGGTCGCAGAGCCGGCCCGGCGTGCCGATGACGATATGCGCGCCTACAGAAAGCTGGCGCTGTTCGTCGCGCACACTCATGCCGCCAACGCATTGCACAATGCGTGCGCCGGTCTCTGCGTAAAGCCAGGCGAGTTCGCGGCTGATCTGCATCGCCAGCTCGCGCGTCGGTGCGATGATCAGGGCCTGCGGATTGCCCGGTTTGTCGAAGCGCTCGGCCTCTCCGAGGAGAGACGAGGCGAGCGCGAGGCCGAATGCCACTGTCTTGCCCGAACCGGTCTGCGCCGAGACCAGCATGTCGACGCCATCCTTGTCGGCCTCGACGACTGCGAGCTGCACTGAAGTAGGTTCGACATAGCCGCGAGCGGCAAGGGCGCGATCGAGCGCGGGATGGCTGGGAGGGAAGGACATGGGAGGTCGTTTCAATCGGGCGGGCCGTCCCGGGTGCGGGAAACAGGACGCAGGGGAGGCCGGTGCTGGCCGCGCTGCTCTATATCAGCTGTGGAAAAACGCCACCGGACAAAGCGTAGCGACTGCAGGATTCATCATACCACCGCGCCGAACAAGCTCCCAACCATGGCGGTAACCGCCATCGCGACGGCGCCCCAGAATACGATGCGCAGCACGGATTTCGTGCCGCTGGCCTTGCCCGCGCGGGCGCCAAGAAGCCCAAGGAGCGCAAGGGAGGCGAGGGAAGCGATAGCGACGGCCAATTCAAGCGACGCTCGTGGCGCAACTGGAACGACCAGCAGGGGCAGGGCTGCCCCAACCGCGAAGGTTAAGGCCGACGTGATCGCTGCCTGGATGGGGCGGGGCGTCGTGCTTTCGGTGATGCCCAGTTCGTCGCGGGCGTGTGCCCTGAGCGCATCTTTCTCCATAAGCTGGTCAGCGACCTGCCGCGCGAGGCCGGCCTCCAGGCCGCGGTCGATGTAGATCTGCGTCAGCTCTTGTTTCTCAAACTCGGGGCTTTCCGCCAGCTCGCGCTTTTCGCGCTTCAGGTCCGCCTTCTCAGCATCGGATTGCGAGCTGACGGAAACGTACTCGCCCGCCGCCATCGACATCGCGCCGGCGATCAGCCCTGCGGCGCCGGCTATCAGGATTTCCGTGCGGCCGGTTCCGGCCGCTGCCACGCCGACAATGAGGCTGGCGGTCGAGACGATCCCGTCATTGGCGCCCAGGACAGCCGCGCGCAGCCATCCGACCCGGTCCACGGCGTGGCGTTCAACATGGGTCTTCGATCTTGGCAAGGTCTTCCATCCTCAGTGCGCGGTCCTGGCGCCGGAGACAGGTCCTGCAGCATGGAGCTGGATCAGACGACTTCGTCCGAATCCCAAACGCCGCGGACAGCAATGTCGGCCTCGACGCCAACGTTGAACCAGGCGAGCCGGTCCTTCGAGGCGTTGACGATGATGAAGTGCTCGTGCGGCTTCATGATCAGGGTGAGCTGGTTGCGGAGCTGATGCACCGTCTGCTTGGAGCGCAGCACCCACATGTCGCCGGCGGCGCGGGTCATCTTGCCGGCGTCGCGCAGCACCCGCTCGAAGCGCTCGTTGCCGGAGAGCAAGCGCGCTGCGATGAAATAATTGCAGACCGGAACTTCGGTCTCGCCCGGCTCGAGCTTCGGGTCGCCGAACTTGCGCTTGCGTGGGGCCTTGAAGTCCCAGCGCAGGTTGGGGTGGTGGTCGGCGCGGTGATAGTCCGCATCATTGCCACAGCGGATGAAGGTGCCGGCGGTGACGCGGCCTTCCTTCAGGAAATCGATGAGGCGCGATCGGGGATAGGGGCCGTATTCCGTGTCGCCGATCTTCACGCGCCATTTCACGCCCTCGAACGGCGGGGGGGCGGTATCCATCCCCTCCTCGTCGAGCGAGCCGACCTGCGTTGATAGCTCAAGCGTATCGGTCATAGAGACAGCGTGTTCCGCATTCCCCAAATTACCGTTAGTTCTAGGGGAAACCGGCTTTGGAAAAGGTAAACGGGAGAGCAGCAAATGGCCTATGAGTTCATAAAGACCGAGACGGACGGTCGGATCTTCACTGTCACCATCAACCGGCCGGACCAGCTGAATTGCCTGCATCCCATGGGCAATGCCGAGATGGGCAAGGCTTTTGACGAGTTCGCTGCCGACCCGGAGCTCTGGGTCGCCATCGTTACCGGGGCCGGGGAAAAGGCCTTTTCGGCCGGCAACGACCTCAAATTCGCGGCTTCAGGACAGAAATCGCCGGTTCCGATGCCCGCCAGCGGCTTCGGGGGGCTCTCCTCCCGCTATGACCTCTACAAGCCGGTGATCGCGGCCGTGAACGGCTTTGCCATGGGCGGCGGGTTCGAGATTGCCCTAGCCTGCGACATCATCATTGCCGCCGAGAATGCCAAGTTCGCCCTGCCGGAACCGCGCGTCGGCTTTGCCGCTCTAGCTTCCGGAATGCACCGGCTTCCGAGACAGGTGCCGCTCAAGAAGGCGATGGGCATGATGCTCACGGGCCGCACTGTCGACGCCAGGGAAGGCAAGGAGATCGGCTTCGTCACCGACGTCGTGCCGCAGGGCAAGGCGCTGGAGGAAGCCAAGCGCTGGGCCGGCATGATTCTCGAATGCTCGCCGATGGCGATCCGTGCGACCAAGGAGACGGTGCTCACCGGCCTCAGCACTGCCGATCTCAAGACGGCCTTCGATCACAAGGTTCCTGGCATCGCGAGGCTGATGTCGTCGGCAGACCACAAGGAAGGCCCGAAAGCCTTCGCCGAGAAGCGCAAGCCAGTGTGGAAGAACGAGCCCTAGTTCTCGCCCATCTCTGCATGCAGTGTGCGGAAGTCGACGGCGAAGCCGCCTTCGATGTAGCGCACGCACGTGCCTGAGCGTTCGCCGACCTGGACGCGGTCGCCGATCATCGGGCGCGGGCCCGTGGTGCGAAGGGCTACGCCGAAGATCGAAACATCGGCCACGGTGCAGGCCACCGGAATGCCGTCTCCGAATGTCGCCACGATCTGGCCGCCGCTGCCGATCCGGCGCTCGCCCTCCCGCTCGTCCGTGAGGCCGAGGCGGTCGCGGTTGATCAGCCACGTAAGCTGATCGGCGATCTTGTCCCGCTTGCGGGGAGGGACCTTGAATTCGATGGCGTAGCCAATCTCGCTCAGGACGCGCGCGACGACGCCTTCGACCCGGCCGATATCGTCGATGTAGAGCACCAGATTCTCGCCGACCGACATCGGGCGTGCAAGATTGATACGGAGCCCGCCGGCGCAGACGTCGACCGTCATCGCCTGGAATTCCTCGCCGTCGCCGGTGAGGCCGCGCACGCGAACCGACCACTGCACGCGCCTGTGACGGCGGCGCTCCTGGTTTTCGACGCGAAGCGTCTTGGCTACGGTAGCTAGCTGCATTGCATCCCTCGCCGTGGAAGAGGGTCCCCCGGTTGCGGCAAGGTTAATTCGGGAATGGTTCACAAACCCTTGCGGGACTGGTTTTCCGGGGTTTCTGAAGTGTTAACTGGCGGCGTCTGGGGCGACGCCGTGTGGTTGCTGGCGGGGCCGCGCGGCGCCGGACTGCGGTTGGCCAGTTCAGGATGCTGGCGCGACAGGCAGTAAGGCGGACGCGGCGGGTTCCTCATCTGGAGCTCACCAGCCTTATCGCGGCGCGCTGGGAGGGGGCAGGCGGATAGACCGCCACGGCCTGCAGGCGGCGAAGCGGCCGTCCGGCAAGGATGTCTTCCGGGGTCATCGACTGGCAAAGCCCGAGGAAGCGGGAGGGAGTGGGACCCCGGCTGAACAGCGGCGCGAGGGCGAATTCGAGGTCGACGCGTTTTCCGGCGAGCGTCTCGCCCCGCGCGCGGATCACCGCCGGGCCGCGATCAGCCGCGGCGGATGCAAGAGCTGCGGATACGAGCCGGCGGTCAGGATCGTTCCAGATCGACAGGAAATTGTGCTCGACCAGTTGGCGGCCGAACAGCCGCTCCAGCGAATAGCCGACGCGGCGGAACGAATAATCGCCGTCCGCGACATGGTTAAGGACGAACAGGCGGCCGACGAGTCCGGGATAATCCTCGGTCGTGGGGCCGTCGCCATTGATCTGTCCCTCGGACAGACGGCGCCAGGCGTCGAGCACGGCCTGTGTATTCGGATGGGCTTTGATTTCTTCCATACGCTTGGGCGCTAACTCTTCGAACTGACCGGAATCCCCCGTGGACCCGGGGAATTGTCGCAACGCCCGGGCCATACGCATGGCTGGCGAATCGCGGCCCGAAACCGTCCGTTTTCCCGCCCGGCGGGAGAAAGGGCCCGCGCCTTGCATCCTCCCAGGCGAGGCCGATGGGAGACTGTCTATGGGCGTTTCATGGCGACACATGCTGGCGGGCGCCAGCGTTGCCGTTGCTGCGGCTGGCGGGCTGACCGCCGCGATGTCTGCAGCGGCGCAGTGTGGAGGCGGCTGCTCGCCATCTCCGCCGCCCCCTCCGCCGCGCAATAATTGCTGCAACACGCCGCGAAATCTCATCGTCAACGTGCCGGGCGTTTCCGTCGCCGCGGCGAACGTTAATGTCGGCGCGACCTCAACGGTCGTCGCCTCGGCCGGTGTCTCCACCACGCTTTCGTCTGGCGTCGTGGTCTCCGGCGGCGGATCCGCGTCGGGCTACGCCTATGGCGGCGGTGGCGGCGGCTTCTATTCCAACCCGGGCGTATCGCAGAGCTCGATCAGCGGCCTCACTGTCAATGGCGGCTACGACACCAAGCTCGTCGAAGAAGAACAGTCGCTCACGGAGAACTACTGCATCGACAGGATCGTCGAGGAGCTGAAGGTCCGTCCCGTTCAGGCGATGTGCGTCGACGACACCAACACGCCGCATCCAGCCTCGCGCGTCGATGGCGGAACGGAAGTCGATTCCAACTACAGCGGCGAAGTCTATCGCTGCGTCGCCGGCAGCCACATGCAGGTCACGCTCGGCCAGATGGTCGACGGCGCCGCGACCTTCACCCAGGGCGAGACCTTCTCGTGCAAGAAGGGCGAGGCCCTGTGGCACGCCAAGGGCGGCCAGCTCACCTGCCGCCCGCAGGCGCCCGAGCGCAACTGCAACGAGCGCTCGTTGCTCCGCAAATACGGCCCCGGCGTGAAGCTGGTCGAAGTCGCCTCGAAGAAGAACATCTGCGAGCCTGCGACCCGCACCAAGGTCACCAAGATTCATAAGGAAGTGAAAGTCCCGCGCGTCATTCCCGCCGGCAACCTCATCCTCGATGGCGGCGTGGGGCAGGGGTATTAAGCTCTGCTAGCTGCCGGGCTATTCGGCCGCTGCGCGCTTACCCTTGGGAGCAAACCGCCCTGCCTGCACTTCTCTTGGGCCAGCCGTCGCTTCACGTGTAGCGCGACGCATGGCTTCCTTCACAAGCGCGACCTTGGAAGTCGCCTTCGCTGGAGAGTCAGGGGTCTTTGTGCGCGACAAGCACTGAGCCTTTCTGATCGACGCGGAAATGATACCACGCATCCGCCAGTGACCGGTAGGTCTGAAACAGCGCCTTTCCTCGAGTGTAGCGGCGGCGAACGTCGGCCTCAGGAACGCCATGTCCACCAGCGGCGACCCTCTGGGCTACACGCGCCACAGCCAGATCAGGCGAGGCTACTTCCAGAAAGTAGAGCCACACAATGAAGCCGCGCCCCTGCCAAACCGGAATGCTGCGGGCGTAGGATCTGGAAGATAGTGTCGTCTCGATCGCAAAGCTGTCGGGTATCGCCGCGCGATCGGTCAGCCGTCGCAGCAGTTCGCGGCCAGCGGCCGCCGGCCTCCCAAACGCAGGGTCTTCGCGCTGTATCTCGTCGGCGTTCAGAAAAACGCAGTCCGGGTGAACAAGCGGCAGCAGTTGTCGAGCGAAGGTAGTTTTTCCCGCGCCGTTTGCGCCAGCGACAATCACCGCGTCTGGCAATCAATCCCCCAAGTTGGTCATCCGTCCGGAGTGCAGCACGTCGCAGAGCGGCCCGCAATCGATGGCGATGCACAAACGCATTCGGCCTCTCTCCTCACGGAGAAAGGCCGAAGCTCGTATTCGACTTAACCTGTTAGGCCGACTTCGCTTCGGTGACGCCTTCGGCGCCGCCGCGGACCAGGGCTTCGGCGATCTGTTGCGCGTCGAGAGCGGCCTGCGCCTGCGGATCGATCGAGACGATCGTCTTCTGCTGGCGGATCGCTTCGCGCACTTTGAGGTCGCGCAGGACGATGCCGGCGAGCGGTGGGCGGAAGCCAAGGAAGGTCTGGCTCGCACGGGCAAGGGCTTCGTAAGTGCGGCGGCCGGCGACGCGGGTGTCGGCCATGTTGATGGCGATCCACGGCTGGACGCTCGGCGCATAGCCGCGCAGCACCTTGATGAAGGCGTAAGCGTCGGTCATCGAGGTCGGCTCGTCATTGGCGACGATCAGGCAGCGATCGCACGCACGCGCGAGGCGCATGACGTTGTCTTCGATGCCGGCGCCGAGGTCGACGATGACCTGGTCGTATTGGAGAGCGAGCGCCGTGAGCGCGGCGGCGAGGCGGGAAGCCTCTTCCGCGGGCAGGCCGGCAAGCGCGCCGGAGCCGGAACGGCCGGGCAGCACGTCGAAGCCAATTTCGGAACCAGCGCCGCCATTGACCTTGCAGACCGCGTCCTCGAGTTCGACCCAGCCCGCGATGACGGCGGCGAGGTCGGTTTCAGGCGCGATGCCGAGCTGGACGTCGACGTTGGCAAGGCCGAGGTCGCCGTCAACAAGAAGCGTACGGCGGCCCATTTTCGCAAAGCAGGCGGCGAGTGTGGTGGAAAGCCAGGTCTTGCCGACGCCGCCTTTTCCGGAGGCGACAGCAAGCACGGATGCAGGGGCAACCCGCGAACGGGGCCCCTTGCCTTCAGGTTTTCGCAACGCGAAGTTCATCACGCGGCTCCTTTGAGCAGTTCCGCCTCGGGAGACCCAGCAACCAGCAGCTGGGCGATTCGCATTGCCGAAGCGGGAACTAGTCCGCCGCCTACACTAGGCGTCAAACCTAGTTGAGCGATGCTTAACCGCGACGAAGAAATTGCAGCTATTGCGCCTCCGCGACGACGCACCGCATCGAGTCGGGTCAGTATCACCCGCCTGCACCCGACCTGCGCGAACGCACGCGCATTGTCCTCGAGATCCATGGGGTGGCCGTCGGCGGCGAGCACTAGCACAGGTTCGACATTCAGCCGTGAAATCAGGTCGCTACAGCGTTTCATGTCCGCCGCTTCGAGCGGGTTGAAGGGCGGCGCGTCGATGACGAGCTTGCGTCGTTTGTTGTCCGCTTCCTTCACCAGGCGCAGCAGATGGTCGTGCGTGATCGCATTGGTTACCGAGACCTTAAGCATTAAGGCCGCGAGCCGCGCGGCCTGGCCCGAACAGTCGAAGTCGGCGGCGACCGCCTCGATCGGATCGTTGCGGTCCGACAACTTCATGGCGATCTTCGCCGCCGCCGTCGTCTTGCCCGAGCCGTGCGGTCCGACCAGCAGGATCGATTTTTCCTGGTGCGGGCTCAGCGGATTGAAGGTCAGCACGCCCTCGAGGCCGGCCGCCAGCGAGCCAAGCGTCTCGAGGCCGGCGCCCAGGCGTCCGCCTGCTTCCGCCACTATGTGCACGAAGCTATCCGGCGCGCCGTGCCAGCGCAGGGAAGAGGAGAGCTGCGAGCGCGTCTCGTCGAACATCGGACGCACTTCGGCAAATTTCGGCGCTGCGAACTTGTGGCCGAACGATCGCTCGATGGCGGCGCGGATCTCGACGCGCCCTTCCTCGTCGCGCGTCGACAGGATGACGGCGTCGGCGCCCATCTCGGCGCGGACCATCGCCATGGCCTCTTCGACGGTCTTCCCGACGAACATTTTCATCTTCATCGTCGTGGTTCCTCTTCGCGTCTTTATTCAAAGGGCCTGCGGCCGGGGCCGCAGGTGGTTACACGGCGCCGGCGGACCGCAGGCGGGCCTTGGGATGGATTTCATTTTGCGACATCACGATGGTTTGAGGCCTGAAGCGCTCGACCAGCGAACGCACATAGGGCCGCACGGCGCCTGATGTCAGCAGGATAGGGGCATCGCCCGTCTGCGCCGCGCGCTCGAAGGCGCCGCGCAGGTCGGAAACGAACTGGTGCAGGCGTGATGGCTCAAGCGCGAGCTGTTTCTCCGCGCCCTGGCCAATGAGTGCTTCGGCGAAAGCCTGCTCCCAGTTGGCGGAGAGGGCGACAACGGGCAGGGCGCCTGAGCCGTCGAGATGCGCATTGCAGAGCTGGCGTGCGAGACGCGTACGCACATGCTCGGTAACCGTGAGCAGGTCCGTCGAAGCCGATGTCGCCTCTGCGATCGCTTCGAGGATGGTGCTGAAGTCGCGCACCGAGATTCGTTCACGCAGCAAGTTCTGCAGCACGCGCTGGATCCCGGAAACCGTGATCTGTCCGGGCGTGATGTCGTCGACCAGGCCCTTCTGCTGTTTCGGAAGATCCTCGATCAGCTGCTTCACCGCCGCGAACGTCAGCAGCTCGGCCATGTTCTCTTTCACCAGCTCGGTGAAATGCGTGGTCAAAACCGTTGCCGCATCGACGATGGTGTAGCCCTGGAAGGCTGCATTCTCTTTCTGCGCGTCGTCGATCCAGACCGCCGGTAGGCCGAACACCGGCTCGTTGACGCGCTCGCCCGGAATCTGCGGCGCGGTGCCGGACGTATCCATCGCGAGGTGGAATTGCGGGTGCAGCTTGCCGCGGCCGGCGACCACTTCCTTGATAAGGATGCGGTAGTCCTCCGACTGCAGTTCGAGGTTGTCGATGATCCGCACCTGCGGAACGACGAAACCGAATTCGGACGCGATCTGGCGGCGCACTGCCTTGACCTGATCCGTGAGTTTCCGCCCCGACGTCTCGTTGATGAAGCCGAGCAGGCCGAAGCCGAGTTCGATCTTGATGTCGTCCACCGCGAGCGAATCCTGGATCGGTGGCTCGGCCACGGGTTTCTTGCGCGCCTGTTCCACGGCCTGCTGTTCGACGACCTCGGCGGTCTCGCGGATTCTCCGGAATCCGCGGAAGGCGCCATAGCCGGCGGCGCCCGCGAGCAGGGCGAATGGTATGAACGGCATCCCGGGCAGGATGCCGGCAAGGCCTGCCGCGACCGCGGCCATGGCGAGCCCCTGAGGGTTGGTGAAAAGCTGCAGGCCGATCGCCTTGTCAGCCGCGCCTTCGACGCCGGCCTTCGACACCAGCATGCCGGCCGCGACCGAGACGATCAGCGCCGGCACCTGCGAGACGATGCCGTCGCCAACCGTAAGCAGGGTGTAGGAGTTGGCGGCTTGCTCGAAGGTGATGCCTTCCTGCGCGACGCCGATGATCATACCGCCGATGATGTTGATGAAGGTGATGAGGATGCCGGCCATGGCGTCGCCGCGCACGAACTTGCTCGCGCCGTCCATCGCGCCGAAGAAATTGCTTTCGCCTTCAAGCTCTTTGCGGCGGCGCTTGGCTTCTTCCTCGTTGATCATGCCGGCCGATAGGTCGGCGTCGATCGCCATCTGCTTGCCGGGCATGGCGTCGAGGGTGAAGCGGGCGGCCACCTCGGACATGCGGTTCGCCCCCTTGGTGATGACGATGAACTGGATGATGACGATGATGACGAAGATGACCAGCCCGATGACCGGGTCGGC
>JAUYPV010000102.1 GCA_030697555.1 Hyphomonadaceae bacterium | reverse complement strand
GTTGATGACGCCGGCGATGGCGTCCGAGCCGTACTGCGCCGAAGCCCCGTCGCGCAGCACCTCGATCGAGCCGATGGCGCCGGTGGGGATGGTGTTCATGTCGACGGCAGACGAGCCGCGGCCGATCGAGCCGTTGACGTTCACCAGCGAGGAAGCGTGACGGCGCTTGGAGTTGACCAGAACCAGCGTCTGGTCAGGAGCAAGGCCGCGCAGCGTGGCAGGGCGGATGGTGTCCGTACCGTCGTTGAGGGCGGGACGTGGGAAGTTGAACGAGGGTAGGTTGACCGACAGCGCCTGGTTGATCTCGGATATGCCGCCCTTCTCGATATCCTCGACGGGCAGCACGTCGACCGCCACCGCCGTGTCGAGCACGGAACGTTCCGCGACGCGCGTTCCGGTGACGATGATGACCTCGCCCCGGTCATTGGCGGGTGGCGCAGTCTGCGCTGTGGCCCCCAAGACCAGCGGGCCCATCGCAACACCTGCCAGAATCGCAGTTTTCAATGTTCGAAGTACGATCACCCTGTCCTCCCATGGTCCCTGTGGGACGCTTTGTTATTTGAAGAGAGGCTAGACCCCTGCGCGCGCCCGGCAACGGCATGCGGACAATGTCCGACGCGACGCACGATGTTTTGTGAGCCTGTGACCAATGCGACACCACGGGCGCCGCAGCGTCGCATTGGTCTTTCGCTTTAGGGGCGAGCGAGTTCCTGGAGCGCCTTAGTTCATCCCGGTCTTCTTGCCGATGAGTCCGGTCGGTACGCCGTTAAGGGCGAGGCTCTGGCCCTCGACGGTGACCTTCACGTCGTCGCCGTCCTTGATGCGGCCTTCTAGGATCATGCGCGCGAGGGGGTCCTGCACTTCCTTCTGGATCGCGCGCTTCAGCGGGCGGGCGCCGTAGACCGGGTCGTAGCCGCGTTCGGCCAGCCAGTGCATCGATTTGTCGTCGACGCTGATGGTGATGCGGCGGTCGGCGAGGATTTTCTCGAGGCGTTTGAGCTGCACGCCGACGATGCGGTCGATCTCGGGGCGGCCGAGGCGCTTGAAGAACACGATCTCGTCGATGCGGTTCAGGAATTCCGGCCGGAAATGCTGGCGGATCGCTTCCATCACATCGTCACGCGTGCGGCCCGATATGTCACCTTCGGACTTGTCGTCGGCGATGGCGTGCGCGCCGAGGTTGGACGTCATGACGATGAGCGTGTTGTTGAAGTTGACCGTACGGCCCTGGCCGTCCGTCAGGCGGCCGTCGTCGAGCACCTGGAGCAGCGTGTTGAAGACGTCCGGATGCGCCTTCTCGATCTCGTCGAACAGGATGACCTGGTAGGGACGCCGGCGCACGGCTTCGGTGAGCGCGCCGCCTTCCTCGTAACCGACATAGCCCGGAGGCGCGCCGATCATGCGCGAGACCGCGTGCTTTTCCATGTACTCCGACATGTCAAGGCGCAGTACGGCGTGCTCGTCGTCGAACAGGAATTCGGCGAGGGCTTTGGTGAGTTCGGTTTTACCGACGCCGGTCGGGCCGACGAAGATGAAGCTGCCGATCGGCTTGTTCGGATCCTGCAGTCCGGCGCGGGCGCGGCGCACCGCGTTGGCGACGATCTCCAGCGCTTCGTCCTGGCCTACGACGCGTTTGCGGAGAGATTCCTCCATCTGGAGCAGCTTCTCGCGTTCGCCTTCGAGCATCTTGTCGACCGGGATGCCGGTCCAGCGTGAGACGACGGCGGCGATGGCGTCGGCGTCGACGACTTCCTTCACCAGCGGCGCCCCGCCTTTGCCGTCGTCATTCTTCTCGGCTTCGGCGATGAGCTTTTCCAGCGCGGGAATTTCGCCGTACTTGATTTCCCCGGCACGGGAGAAGTCGCCACGACGTTCGGCGTCGGCCAGTTCGGCGCGCGCGCGGTCGAGGCGTTCCTTGGCGGAGGTCGCGCCAGCGAGTCGGCCCTTCTCTGCCTTCCACGCGGCGGAGATTTCATCCGACTTCGCCTGCAGTTCCTTGATCTCGGCTTCGCGCCGCTTGAGGCGGTCCCGGGAAGCTTCGTCCTTCTCCTTCTTGAGCGCCTCGGCCTCGATGCGGATTTGCATCAGGCGCCGATCCATTTCGTCGAGTTCTTCCGGCTTGCTCTCTACCGCCATGCGGAGACGGGCTGCCGCTTCGTCCATCAGGTCGATGGCCTTGTCGGGCAGGAAGCGGTCGGCGATGTAGCGGTTTGACAGCGTCGCGGCAGCCACGATCGCGGCATCCGAGATGCGGATGCCGTGGTGGACTTCGTACTTCTCCTTCAGGCCGCGCAGGATAGAGATCGTGTCCTCGACCGAGGGCTCGCCGACGAACACCGGCTGGAAGCGGCGCGCAAGGGCGGCGTCCTTCTCGATGTTCTTGCGGTACTCGTCGAGCGTGGTCGCGCCGACGCAGTGCAGTTCGCCGCGGGCAAGCGCGGGTTTCAGCATGTTGGACGCATCCATCGCGCCTTCAGCCTTGCCGGCGCCGACCAGGGTGTGCATCTCGTCGATGAACAGGATGATCTCGCCCTGGGCCTGGGTGACCTCGTTGAGCACGGCCTTCAGCCGCTCCTCGAACTCACCTCGAAATTTCGCGCCGGCGATAAGCGATCCCATGTCGAGCGCCAGCAGTTTCTTCTCTTTCAGGCTGTCCGGCACATCGCCGTTGACGATGCGAATGGCGAGGCCTTCGGCGATGGCGGTCTTGCCGACGCCGGGTTCGCCGATCAGCACGGGATTGTTCTTGGTGCGTCGCGACAGCACCTGGATGCAGCGGCGGATTTCCTCGTCGCGCCCGATGACCGGATCAAGCTTGCCGGTGCGGGCTGCCTCGGTGAGATCGCGGGAGTATTTCTTCAGCGCCTCGTACTTCTCTTCCGAGGTCGCGGTGTCGGCGGTGCGGCCCTTGCGCAGATCGGCGATGGCTTTCACCAGCGCGTTGGTCGTCGCGCCCGCGGCCTTCAGCGCATCGGCTGCCTTGCCCTTGCCCTTGGTGGCGGAGAGCAGCAGGCGCTCGACGGTGACGTAGTCATCGCCCGCCTTGGTCGCGTCTTCCTCGGCAAGCTGGAAAAGCTGGGCGAGGTCCTGGCTTAGGCCCGGTTGCGAGCCGCCGGTGGAGCGGGGGAGGGCGGAAATCAGCTTCTCGATATTGGCCTGGGCGAGATCGGGATCGCCGCCAGCCGCACGGATGAGATTCGAGGTCAGGCGATCACGGTCGGCGAACAGCGCTTTCAGAAGATGCTCGGGCAGAAGCTGCGGATGGCCGCCGGCAAGCGCTGTCGTCTGCGCGCTCTGCACCGCGGCGCGGGCGCGCTCGGTATAGCGTTCAAAGTCCATGAATGACCCTTGTCACAAGCAGTCGGATTTAGGCGTTCGGAACCCCTATCGGGCGTCCCATGGATGAATAACGCTCCCAAAGGACGCGCATTGATCCAGCGCAAGAGTTAGGACGGCTACCAGCCTGCACAAGGGGTGTCTGCCCCCGAAGCGCGGTCTAGCCGCGCACGCGCTCCTTGTCCTTGCCGAACAAGCTGACGGCCACGGCATGGACGATGGCGATGATGATGGCGAGGCCGATGCCTGAAAGCAGGCTCGCGACCTGGAAGCCGGGCAGCAGCCACGAGACCAGGCCGAGCATCATGGCGTTGATGACAAAGGTGAACAGGCCGAGCGTCAGCAGATTGATAGGCAGCGTCAGGATCAGCAGGATCGGCTTGATCGTCATGTTGACGAGGCCAAGCACGGCGGCTGCGACAAGCGCGGAAACAATGCCGCCGACGAAAACGCCGGACATCAGCCTGTCGCCGATCAGCAGGGCAAAGGCGGTGGCGACCCAGCTCAGCATCATGCGTCAGATCCTCCGTCGATTTCCTGAATATAAGTAGGTGGCCCGGCGGGTGTTAGGGGCCGCCGCAGACGTCTGTCGCCGAGCCCGGCGGTGTGCTTAAACAGCCGCCGTTGCCGGGACAGACGATGGGGTCAGAATCATGAGCTCGAAGATACTTCTGCTGGCTGGTGCGGCTGTCGCGCTGGTGCTCGCGGGCTGCAACAAGAAGCCGGAGGCGCCGGTAACGCCGCCGGCCGAGGCAACCGCGCCCGCGGCGCAGGGCATCGCGGTCGGCGAACCCAATCCCTCGACGCCGCTTGCCGGGCAGAACATCAACACGGGTACGCCGGTCGATGGTCCCGCCACCGTGACCTCGCCCGCGACCGTCGGCGCTGGCGCGATCATCGAAGTCGGCTGGACCGGCCCGGGCAACAGCGGCGACTACATCGACCTCGTACCGCGGGGCTCGACTGCCACGTCGGGCGAGATCACCTACAACTACACCCGGGACGCCATCCCGGTCGCAAAGCTCCGCGCGCCGACCGCGCCTGGGGACTACGACGTCCGGTATGTGGTCCAGCTCGAAGGCGCGCGTGCGATCAAGGCGACCGCGCCGGTGACCGTCACAGCCGCCAGTGCTACGCTGACCGCGCCGTCCAAGGCCGAAGCCGGTGAGCCGTTCACCGTCGAGTGGGTGGGCCCTGCCGGCAACGGAGACTATGTCGATCTCGTTCCGGCTGGCTTCACCCAAGTCAGCGGTGAAATCACCTATGCGTGGACACGCGATGGCAACCCCGCGAAACTGGTCGCGCCCGGCAAGGCCGGCGCCTATCAGGTCCGCTATGTGCTCGAAGGCGCAGGCAAGCGCACCGTCCTTGCTTCGTCCGCGCTCGAAGTCAGCGCTCCGGCTGCAACGCTGAAGGCGCCGGACAGCGCTGCCAAGGGCGCCAAGGTGAAGGTGGAGTGGACGGGTCCCAAGCGGCGGGGCGACTATGTCGACCTGGTGAAGAAAGGTCAGACCGCAGCGTCAGGCGAGCTGTCCTATTTCTACACCGACCGCGACAGCTCCAGCGAACTGACCGCTCCCGCCGACGCGGGCGATTACGAAATCAGGTATGTGCTCGAGGCGCCCGGCGGCCGGCAAGTGCTCGCGAAGCGATCTCTGACGGTAAGATAGCAAAACCGTCCCTCGTCTTAGCGCAGGTCAAAAGCCCAAAGCAGGCTGACGCCGCCGACTTTGAGCAGCTTGGTATGCCGCTAACGGCAGGCCAGCCGCGCCAGAACCCGATTCCTTGTGCATTTTTTTACGGAACTAACCTGAGCAAAGTCGCGTTGGATTGATCTGAGTTACCGGGGGCGGAGGCGCAAACCAAGGTGATCCATGCCCGCGCGAGCGACATTCCTTTGTTCCGGTTCCCGCGTTGAGTTGCTTTGTTCGTCTGTTCCTACCTGCTGGTCTTCCATCACCGTTTCGCACGAGGCCGTCGCGGCTCGCCGCGGCCGGACCGGCGGTTGACGGACCTGAGCAGCATGTCCAGGACGGACTCATCTCTGGAGAAGGCGGCTGAACATCTGCGCCACAAGATGGCGAGCAGCATGGGCTCGCTCGGAGATGCACTCGTTCGCGACATCAAGACGCTCGCGCGGGATCGAACCGATTTTTCGGCAGGTCGGCCGATCATAAAGGAACACGACCGCTGTCCGCAGATCTACCTCATCGAATCCGGCTGGGTCTTCCGCTCGCGCGGCCTTGCTTCGGGCCGGCGCCAGATCGTCAACTATGCCCTGCCGGGCGACATTCTCTGCGCCGACTCGATGCTGTTCAAACAATCGAGCTTTGATCTGACGGCGCGGACAGCGGTCAGCGTGGTGCGCATCGAGGCGCCGCAGGGCGCCGAACTGTTCGAAAGATATCCGGGGCTGGCGGCTGCACTTGCCTGGACGATGGGGCAGGAGGAATCGATACTAGCCGAGCGCGTCGTCTCGCTTGGCCGGCGCGACAGTCTCGAGAAGCTTGCGCATGCTCTCTGCGAGCTCGAGGCGCGGCTTGGCGCCATCGGCCAGATGCGCGGGCGCACGATCGAGCTTCCCCTGAATCAGGAAGATTTTGCCGACATCCTTGGCATCAGCGTGATCCACGTGAACCGCACCTTCCGGCGCCTGTCGGACGACAAGATCGCAGAATACAAGAAAGGCCAGATCGAGCTTCTCGACCGCGAGCGGCTCGCCGAGCTGGCGGCGTTCGACCCTTCCTATCTTCATTTCGACTGAGCCCGTCCCAAAGCGGGATTGCCACTCGAATGGGGCCATCTAATCTGCTGGATGGGTCAGTGGGAGTGGGCTAGGCTGCCGATGGTGGGGACATTGGGTCGGAACAGGACCTTCGCATGACAACCCGGTTGCAGAGACGTTCTGAAAGAACGTCCGACATGCGTGGCGATTTGGGCTCGATCGGGAGCTAGCCATGAATGCTTCCCCGCCGAGCAGGAAGGGGTATCGGCGCGTTCCGGTTACCACTCTCATTATTGTTCTGATTCTCGCCGTTGCGGCGCCTTCGCTGGCGTTTTCTGGGCTGCTTCTGCTGCAATCTGACAATGTGACCCGGGCGACCATGCAGAATCGCGCGGAACAGGGTGTCGACGGCATTTCGGACACGCTGGACCGCGAGTTGAGGGGGATGTCGACCAACCTGGCGCTGCTGGCGTCGAGCGGCTGGGTGGAGGAGCAGGATTACCGCCGGCTGCATGTGCGCGCCACGGAAGCGCTAAAGGGCACGGATACATTTCTCATTGCCGTCGATGCCGGGAACAAGCAGATCCTGAACACGCGGGTGCCATGGGGCACGCCGCTGGGCGCCCCTGTCGACAAGGAGTCGATCGACCGGGCGATGGCCACCGGCCAGCCGGCCCTTTCGAACATGTTCTACGGCGCGGTGGCGCGGACGCAGGTGTTCAACGTCGTCATGCCGTTGATCTCCGGCAAGTTCCGGGTGAAGGCGCTGATCCTCACGCGCGACACCGCAAAGCTGCCAGAAATCTTCAAGGAGCGGCTTCCGCCGCCGGGCTGGACCTATGCCATTCTCGACGGCTCGGGCCAGCGCGTGGCAGGCGTTGAACCTGTGGGCGCCGAAGCGGGCTTCCTCGACAAGCTTTGCACTCCAGGTACGGAGAGCCTTCAGGAGATAAAGGTCGACGAGATCCGGTTCTCCGCGAGGGCCGAGAAGCTCGAGCCCTGGGGCTGGCGCGCCTGCGTGTGGACGTCGTCGGACCAAATCGAGGCATCTATCTCGCAACGCTGGCGCAGCTTCACCATCCTCACCCTAGTGGTCGTGTCGGTGACGATCCTGATGGGAGCGGCGCTTGGGCGGACGCTGGCGGCCGCCATCCGTCGCGCGGCGGCGGTTAGCCGGGCGCTCGATTCCGGCGGCGAGGTGAAGACGATCCGATCGCGCGTACGCGAAGTCGACGATGTGCTCGGCAACCTGACCCGCGCGGCGCGGCGGAAGCAGGCGCACGAGGAGGAGCAGAAAATCCTGCTCAAGGAGACGGCGCACCGGGCCAAAAACCAGATCGCAATCGCTTCGGCGCTCGCCAGGCTGTCGGCCAAGTCGGCGCAGACTGTCGATCAGTTGCGCGACGACATCGTGGCGCGGCTGTCCGCTCTGGGGCGGTCGATCGACATGATGGCTGCAACGCCATCCGGCGCAGTGTCGCTGCAGGAACTGGCGAAGGCGCAGCTTGAACCGTTCGCCGCGGACCATCCGGGCAGGCTGGATATCTCCGGTGGCGACGTGCGTGTGGCGCCGGCGACAGCCCAGTCGCTAGGGCTGGTGCTGCACGAGATGGCGACCAACGCCGCCAAGTATGGGTCGTGGTCGACGCCCGACGGCAGGGTCAATCTCGACTGGGCGGAGACGAACGAGGGCGTGACCGTCGTGTGGAGCGAGCGCGGCGGACCGCAGCCTTCGCCGTCATCACAGGCGGGCTTCGGCTCGTCGCTGATCGAGATGATGATCGAGAAGACGCTCGGCGGATCGGTCCATCGCGACTATCGCGACACGGGGCTGGTGGCGACGTTCAAGCTGCCGGCGCGGCCTGTAACGGTCTAGTGTGCCCCTTGCGGGGCGCCCGCGAGGGCGGGGCGTTTCAGCAGCGGCACCATGAACACCATCACGGCGAAGCATACCGCCATCGCAAGGAAGAGGTTGTTGAACGTCATCACGGTGGATTCGATCTGCATGCGCCGGGCGAGCTGTGCGAGCGCCATCGCCGACGGGTCGCCCGCGCCGAGCTGGCTGGCGTTAGCCTCGGCCTGCGCCAGCCATGCCTGAACCTCGGGACGCGTCGGATCGAGCGCCGCTGAAAGCTCCTGGTTGTGCAGGTTGTTGTAGTTAAGGCGCATGGTGTTCAGCGCCGCGAGGCCGACGGCGCCGCCAAGGTTGCGGCAGACGGTGATGAGACCGGTAGCGTTGGGCAGCTTCAGGGGCGGCAATGTGCCGAGCGAGATGAAGTTGGCTGGCACCATCGACATGATGAGACCCATGCCCCGGAAGACCTGAGGCCAGAACAGCTCCTCGAATGAGCTGTCCGCGGTCATGAACTGGTTCCAGTAGAGCCCTATGGCCGCGAAGCTGAGGCCGATCGCAAGCACATAACGTGGATCGATCTTGCGGATCATCGCACCGGCGATCGGGCCGCCAACGAACATGGCTAGGCCGCCGACGCTCATGATCTGGCCGATCTGCAGCGAGTTGTAGCCGCGCACCGCGCCCAGAAAGAGTGGCGTCAAATACACGGAGCCGAAGAGACCGAGGCCGACAATCGTGGCGACCACCGAGCCGACAGCGAAATTACGATCTCTGAAGACGTTGAGATCAACCACCGGGTTCGCCCGTGTCAGCGCACGCCAGAAGAAAACGATGCCGGCGAGCGAACAAATGAATGCCCACATTACGAGCTCGCTCTCCTCGAACCAGCCATTGGCCGGGCCTTCCTCGAACAGGTATTCGAACGAGCCGAGGAACAGCGCCATTGCCGCAAGCCCGACGATGTCGATGTTCTTGATGAGGCTGTGGTTTGACGGCGCCTTCGGAATGAAGTTCCAGACCATCGTCGCCGCGATGATGCCGGGAATAACGTTGACGAGGAAAAGCCAGTGCCAGGAGAGGTGCTCGGTGATCCAGCCGCCGAGTGTAGGGCCGATCGAAGGGGCAAGAGTCGCCACCATCCCGATCATGACCTGCTGCATCATGGAGCGATTGGAGCCGAACAGGCTGAAGGCGGCCGCCATGGTCGTCGGGATCATCGCTGCGCCGAGGAAGCCCTGGATGCAGCGAAAGACGATGAGGCTGTTGAGGTCCCACGCCAGGGCGCAGAGCGCGCTGGCCGCCGTGAAGCCCACCGCCGAGAACACGAACAGCCGCCGCATCGACAATGCACGGTTGAGCAGCCCAGACAGTGGAATGCCGATCACCTCGGCGATGAGATAGCTGGTCTGGATCCACGCGATCTCGTCGGCGCTGGCCGAGACGCCGGCCTGGATCTGCGAGATCGAGGAGGCGACGATCTGGATATCGAGGATCGCCATGAACATGCCGATGACCATCGAGAAGAACCCGATGTTCAGCAGCAGGGATTCACGCGTGCCCGGTTTGGGGAAGCTTGGCGCGCCAGCCTGAGGGCCCGGCGCTGCAGTGGCGGCCGGCCCGCTCATGGGCGTTACTCTTTGGCGTCTTTGGTCGAGACGGTAACGACGACGGCGAGGCCCGAGCGCAGCAGGCCCGAGGCAAGCGATTCATCGTCGATCCCAATGCGCACGGGAACGCGCTGGACGATCTTGGTGAAGTTGCCGGTCGCCGTGTCCTGTGGAACCAGGCTGAACGTCGCCCCGGTATTGGGTGCGAGGCTTTCGATCGTGCCCTTCACCTTTAGCGAAGGGTAGGCGTCGACATGGATGCTGACGCGCTGGCCCGGCTTCATCTCCGCGATCTGCGTCTCCTTGAAGTTCGCGATGATATACGAGTCCTTCTCTGGAACGATGGCCATGGCGACCTGGTTCGGCGAGAGGAGCTGGCCCTCGGTGACGACCTTGTTGGCGACAACGCCATCGATCGGCGCGCGGATCTCCGTGCGGCCGAGGTCGAGTTCGGCGGCGTCAAGCTTGGCCTTCGCCGCGTCGATCTTCGCCTGGGCGGACTGAGCCGCCGCTTCGGTGCTCGTCAGCTGGCTGCGCTGCGCGGTGACCGACGCTTCGGCCTGCGTACGCTGCGCGTTGGCGGTGCGTTCGGCGGCCTGCGCCTGTTCCACACGCGCCTTCGGATACCAGCCCTTCTCAGCCAGTTCCGCGAGACGCTTGGCGTCGGAGGATGACCAGTCGGCGGAAGCATCAGCCGCTTCACGCGCGGCGCGCGCTTCGGCGAGCTGGTCACGCTGGGCTGCGATACGCGCATTGGCCTGCGCCGCGTCGGCCTCAGCTTGGGCAAGGTCCGCGCGGGCGGACGCTACGCGCGCCTGGAAGTCCGACGCTTCGAGCGTGATGAGCAGGTCGCCGGCCTTCACCGGCTGGTTGTCGTTGACATGGATCGCCGTGACGTAGCCCTGAACCTTCGGCGTCACGCGTGTGATGTCGGAACGGACGTATGCGTTGTCGGTCTTGATCTCGAATCGGCCATTCACCAGCCAGTTGCCGCCCATCCAGAGCACGGCAAGCGCTGCAACGCCGCCGACGATCGGAATGATTTTCTTGCGCAGATCGGGCTTGGCCGGAGGCGCGGCGGCGGCCGGCGCGGCTGCTTCGGGCGCCGTTTCGGGGTGTGGAACGCCAGCTTCCAGTTTCACCGTTTTCAAGGCCATGGCAGAACGTCCTGTCCCGGGCCGGATGCAATCCTCATCCGGGGAGGGATGCAGGATATGTAATCAGCGTTACGTTTCAGTTGAAATGTAACGGCACTTGCCCGAGTATCAAGACGGCAGCCGAGCGAGTTACCCTAAAAAGATGGCTCAGGAAGATTCGATCCAGACCGCGCCCGAACCGGAGGCAGGCCGCGCCGAGCTACGTCGCGCCGCGTTCCTGGCGGCCGCGCGCGATGTGTTCCTCGAATACGGCTACGAAGCGGCCAACATGGCCGAAATCGTCAAGCGGGCAGGCGGTTCCCTCTCAACGCTCTACGCCCAGTTCGGCGGCAAGAAGGGTCTCTTCGAGGCGATGATCGATGCGCGCGTCAATGACCTGACGGCGCAGATGCACATCGAACTCGCCGCTCATGCGCCCCTCAGAGAGGGCCTGCGGCGGATTGGCGAAACCTTCCTGCTGAAGCAGACCCAGCCGGAATCGCTGGAAGTGTTCCGCCTCATGGTGGCGCAGGCCAAGAAGTTTCCAGAGGTCGCCGAGGCCTGGAGCAAGCGCGCGCCCGAAGCGGTGCGCAAGGCGCTGGCCGAGTACCTCGCCGACCGAGCCAGGGCCGGCGAGATCAAGATCACCAATCCGGACCTCGCAGCCGCCGTGTTCTTCGACCTGGTGCGCTCGCGCATCCAGTTCCGGGCCCTGCTCCTGCCGAACTATTCGCCGACAGAGACAGAAATACGCGACACGGTCGATCGCGCGATCAAGGTCTTCCTCGGCGGTATCGAGGCGCTCAGCTAGAGAGCGCTTCCCGCGCCAATTACCCAGGCAAGCCTACTCGCAACGCTTCCAGAGATATTCCGTCGGACGTGTGCCATCGATCTTGGAGATCGTGGCGGCGAGCCCGCCCTTGTCGGCGGCGCGGTAGAAGATGCGTTGCGGATAGTCGTGCTCGGCGTTCTCGAAGCGGACGGAGTTGGGCGGCGCCAGTGCTGCCGGATCGGGCGCGGCCTCGGTGAATATCACCGGGCGCTGGCCTTCGGGCGAGGCGGTGTAGGTCGCGCGGGGCCCGCGCAGGTCGATGCGCGATTGTTCAAAGAAGGCGAGCTTTCCGCCCTGCATCGTGGTGGCATAGCCGAACATCAGCCCGCCCTGCGGCGCCGACCAGACTTCCTTGTTCACACTATCGGGCGAGACCCAGCAGCCGATCATGAAGCGCAGGCGGCCGAGTTCTTCGGGGTCGGGGCTGGAGCCGCAGGAAGCAAGCATCACGGCGCCAACTGCGGCGGCAGCGACGGAGCGGAGCGAACGGTGGATCATGACAGTCCCCACGAGATTGCTATGCCCATTGCCTAGCGCCGCCCGGGGCAGGCGACAAGGCGCGCAAGATGTGGGGAGGAAGCTCTCCCCCGCCCTGAAAAGACGGGGAGAATTTCGCTTACGGATTTGCGACCAGCTCGCGGGTGTCCGGCGCCGAGGTGGCGGCCGCTGGAATCGGCGCGAAGCTTTGCGCGGGCTGCTGTTGGGCGACCAGCTGGTGCTCGGCGTGCTCGGCGGCGCGGATCGCATCGATCCGGTCACGCTCGGTCTTGAATGCCTCGAGCTGTGCGCCGTCGAGCTTGCGGCCCGTCGGCAGTTTGAGGCGCATCGCGTTGACCGCCTTGCCATTGACATAGACCTCATAGTGCAGGTGAGGGCCGGTCGACCGGCCGGTGGTGCCGACATAGCCGATCACCTGGCCCTGGCGGACATGGCTGCCCTTGCGCAGGCCCTTGGCGAAGCCGTTCATGTGGGCGTAGGCGGTCTCGTATCCGTTGGCGTGCTGGATCTTCGCGTAGTTGCCGAACGTCGAGTACGGACCGTAGCGCTCGATCACGCCGTTGCCGGCTGCGTAGATCGGCGTGCCGCGCGGGGCCGCGAAGTCGGTGCCCTTGTGCAGCTTGTTGTAGCCGAGGATCGGGTGCTTGCGGTTGCCGAAGCCCGACGAAAGACGCGCGCCGTTGATCGGCGTCTTCATCAGGAACTTCTTCGCGCTCTGTCCGCTCTCGTCGAAATAATCGACCTGGCGGTCATCGGACGGCGTGTAGCGGTAGAAGCTTTTCGTCAGCGCCGCGCCATCCATCGAAGCGAAGATGACATTGCCGGCTTTCACTTCAGCGCCGCGCTCGTCGTCGAACGTCTCGTAGAGGATCTCGAAGTGATCGCCCTGCTGGACTTCGCGCTGGAAGTCGATGTCGTAGCCGAAGATGTCGGCGTAATCGACGACCTGCTGATCGGCGGCGCCGAGCGACAGCGCCGTGTCGTAGATCGACAGGTCGACGTCGCCGGAAATCTGGTTGTAGCCGGGCGTCATCTTCGCCTTCAGCTCGTGCGTGGTCCACGAACCGTCGAGGCCGCGAGAGACGAGCACCTGGCGCTCGACTTCGGGACGCAGCGAGAGACCAGTGAGGCGCACCGCGCCGCTCGCCGGATCGGTTTCGATCCAGGCGGTCACGTCGTCGCCGGGACGCATGTTGCGCAGGTCGAGAAGCTGGCTCGCGGCGTAGACCGCGCCGTTGGCTTCCTCGCGCGGCGCGCCGAGGCGATCGAGCACCGCGGAAAGCGTTTCGTTGCGCTGGACGGAGACCCGTTTCATTTCGCGCGCAGCGGGTTCAAGCTGGTCAGCGCTTGTGAAAGAAGCGACTAGCAGGCGAGGGTCGGCGGCGTTTTTCGGAGCAGCAGCGGCCGCAACGGGACGCGCGGCGACGCCAACAGCAACAAGTCCAGTCCCCATGAGCACAGCCACAGCGGCGCCCAATCCCCAATCAAACATAGTGTTTTTCATGGGCGCTCCGAGAGTTCCTTGCGGAACGGATCATTCTGCACGCCGATACCCCTAGTTTCGAAAGGCGACCCGCGGCGGCACAAGCAGACAAGATAGAAAGTGTTGCCTGACTTTCACAAGAACGAATGCATACTTTACCCCGCCATGACTGAAGAAAAACTTGAGACCGGCGTGCAAAAACGCCCCAGAAGGCGAGTTATTGGCCTAGTTCTCGCCGCATTGTGCCTTCTGGTCGCAGTTATCTGGCTGGCGCGGCAACCGATCGCCGAGGGAATCGCGGGTTCCATGTGCGCGCAGCAAAGCCTCAAGTGTAAACTCAAGATTAGCAGGCTCGACTTCGGCGGCCTCACCTTCAGCGGCCTCGAAATCAGGAACCCGAGCGCTCCCAATCCCGCGCTGACGGCCACTCGTCTCGCGATCGATCTCAACTGGGCTTCGCTGTTCTCGCCTCGCGCTACGTCGGTCGCCGGCGATGATCTTGTGATGCGGCTCGATCTCTCCGGCACGCGGCCGCTGCTCGGCGATCTCGACGAGGCGGTGAAGAATTTCACCAAGAGCGGCGGCGAGCCCGGCCCGATACCGCAGCTCGACTTCAAGAAGATCCGCATCATCGGCGACACGCCGCTGGGGCCTGTCGAAGCGCACGGTCACATCGCGGGGACCGGGCCCGAAGCATTCGTCGTCGAACTCGAGGCGACGCCGGCGCGCATGAGCTTTATGGGCGCGGCGCTCGATCTCAAGGGGGGCGAGCTGAAGGCGACGATAGCGGGCAAGGAAATGTCCGGGCGCGCCAAGCTGGATCTCGAGAAGTTCCAGGTCCAGGACACAATCATCTCGGATTTGAAGCTCGACGTGTCGCTGGAGCAGACCTCCGGCGTGCTCAAGGGCGCGGGCACGGCAAGCCTTGGCGCGGTCGACACGAAGGATACCAAACTCTCCGGCGCCAGGGCTGACGCGAGCGTCGAAGCTGCGGCGGTCGATCCGGCGGCGTTCGACTTCGGGGCGTGGCTGGCGAACGTGCGCAGGCTGTCGCTCAACGCCAGTGCGGGCGAGGGGCTGATCGGCAAGACGGGCTGGAAGAACGGCGAACTGACCGCGCGCATCGAGCCGCGGGCAAGCGGCGGTTCGGGCGGGGATGTTTCCTTCTTTGCCGAGGGTGTCCGGCTGGAGCAGGGCGCGGCAGGCCGCGTCGAGCTCACCGGAACCGTGGATATCGCTACGGCGGGTGGAAAGTCCGGCGTGAAGGCGCAGGGTGTCGCGAAGGTGCTCGGCGGCTCGCTGAATGCGGAGTCGCGCAAGGAGTTGGCGGATATTGTGGCCGGTCCGCTCGAGGCCGTGCTCCCGACATTCGCCGACGCGGCGCGGCGGGCGATGGATCGTGGAGGGCAGGCTTTCGATGTGACGGCGCCATGGCGCGCGACGGGCTCGTCCGGCGAAGAGGGGCTGGGCGTGGCGGTGCTTACAGGCGCCAATCTGCAGGGCGGCAGCGGACTGGTGCTGGCGCTGCAGGCGAGCGAGGGCGCGCAGGACGTTGTGGCGTTCTCGACGGCGGGCGGAGGGAGGTGGAACGCGGCGGGCGCGATGCGCATGTCGGGCGGCGGCGCCCCGGACCTCGGCGTGGACCTGGCGAGAGCGACCGGCGACGGCAAGGTGGTGTCGGTTGCGGGTGCGGCGAGGCTCAACGCATGGCGCGTGGGCGGCGACACGCTGCGGATGGAGGCGAGCGGACTGCAGTTCGACACCAACGCCGACGGCGGCAGTGCGGCAGGGCAGTTCACAGTGCGGCTCGATGGCGGTCTGGCGGGCGGTGTGTGGAAGGCAGCGCGCGGCACGGGCGCGGCGAAGGCGGCGTGGACCGGCGAGACGTTCTACGCGGACGCGCCCAACGGCCTGGTGATCCAGTGGGACGAGGGCAAGTACGGTGACATGATGCTCGGTGCGGGCGCGCTGCACTACACGCCGCGCGGGCGGCTGGCGGAGCGGCAAGGCGAGGCGGTGGTCGGCCAGGGCGTTCTGGCGCCGGTTAAAGCGCCTGTTCGCGGCGACGGCTACAGCGCGGACGTGGCGCTGGGGATGACGGCGGTGAACTGGCGCGCCGAAGGTGGTCTGCGCATCGGCTTCGACGCCGCGCCATCGACGGTGGCGTTCAAGCTCGGCGAGCGCAACGCGCCGATGAAGATCGCCGACATATCGGGAATAGTCGACGTGCGCCGCGGATGGCGCGTCACGGGCGGGTTCACCGGCGGCGACGTTCAAGCGGACGAGGCGACGCTGGCGGACATCAAGGGCAAGTTCGATCTCGGCGGCGCGGGCAGCTCGCTCGACGGTTCGCTCAAGCAGGTGTCGATGCGCATCTTCGATCCAAAGCCGGAAGAAAGCCGGCTCTACGAGGAAGCGAAATTCGAAGGCGGCGCGACGCTCAAGGATAGTGTCGCGGACTTCACCGGCATCTTCACGCTCGCGAAGTCAGGCATTCAGATCGCCAACGTCGCCGGCAAGCACGACCTGGATGACAATATCGGAACGCTGACGTTTGCGCCGACGCCGATCATCTTCACGCCGCGCACCTTCCAGCCTTACGATCTTTCGCCCCTGCTGCGCGGTCCCGCCAACGTCACCGGGCGCGTCGATCTCGCCGGCGGCGCAAGCTGGTCAGACAAGGGCATCGATGCAAACGCCACCATCGATCTGCGCAGGATCGGTTTCGCACTTGCGACCACGGGCGTGTTCGAAGGCGTCTCCGGCAAGGTGCAGGTGTTCGACCTCATAGACATGAAGTCGATGCCGAGCCAGACGATCACGATCGAGAAGGTCACGCTCGGCCTGCCGATCGAGAAGGGTACGATCAAGTTCCAGCTTATCGGCTATGACGCGATCCGGCTCGAGAGCGCCGAGTGGCCATTCGTCGGCGGCTTCATCCGGATAAAACCGACCGACTTCAAATTCAGTGAAAACGAGAACCGCGTCATCGCGCAGGCAGTCGACTGGGATCTCAACCAGATTGTCGAGCTGTTCAAGATTCCTGACGTGAAACTGAACGGAGTTGTCAGCGGAGATGTACCCGTTGTGTTCAGCACGGGTTCAGCCAAGATCGACCATGCTGAGCTGGTAGCCTCGCAAACAGGTGGGGTTATCCAGTATACGGGTTCGACAGGCGATGCAGCGGCGCAGTCGGACTCCAACGCCAAGATGCTGTTCGATGCGCTGAAGGATTTTCGCTACAAGGTGCTGAAACTGGGAATCGACGGAGACATAGCGGGCGACATCCTGCTCACAATGAATCTGCGGGGTAGCAACCCTACGGTTCTGGCGGGATCCGAGTTCGATCTGAACATTGGCGTCGATAGCCCGCTGATGAATCTGTTGGGCACTGCGGACCAGTGGAAGAACATGCGCTCCAGTGTGGGCGCGGCGCCGAGCCCTGATTGACGTAGGCTAAAGGGCAGGCAAGGGTTACTCAGTCGGCCTGACGTGGCCGGAAGGATGGAGCGGTTGATGTCCAAGGGACCAACAATGGCGGCCCCAGCAATGGTGGCAGGAGCGGCAGTCGCTCTCGCGATGGCGGGAGCATGCACGCCGACCGTGCAGCTTCAGGCGCCCGACAAGCCGATCACAATCAATCTCAACGTGAAGATCGACCAGGAGGTTCGCGTCACCATCGACAAGGACCTGGAAGATCTTCTCGCCAAGAACCCAGATCTGTTCTGAGGCAGGAAAAGGAGAGCCTCACATGAGCATGCTCAAAAAACTGATTGCGATGTTCGCCGCGATGTTTGCGGCCGCCGCTCTGATGACCGCTTACGCCGCCGATCCCGTGGTCGAGCAGGCGAAGGCGCAAGGCATCGTTGGCGAGATGGCGACCGGCTATCTCGGCATCGTCGATCCGTCGAAAGCCTCAGCCGATCTCAAGCGCCGCGTCGACGAGATCAACGCGGGCCGCCTGCAGGCCTATACCGACATCGCCAGCAAGAACGGACAGCCGGTTGCGACCGTTGGCGCACTGATGGCCGAGAAGCAGTTCGAGCGCGCCGAGTCGGGCGAAGTGGTGAAGCCGAACGGCGAAGGCTGGATCAAGAAGCAGTAGCTTCGACTTGAGTTCTCGCCCTCGTCGTCCGGCGTGCGTTGTGCGCCGGAAACGAGGGCGAGGTTTATCTGATGCCAGCCAAGACCGTTCTCATCCTGGCCTTGGTCCTGGTTCCCGTCGCGGTAATGGTGATCGCCGCTGCGATGGGCTGGGGTGGCAAGTTTCCCAACGCACATTTCGTTATCGCCTTCGCGGTTGGCGCAACGGCGACGGTGCTTCTGACGGTGGGCCTGTTCGCGCTCAGCTATTACAGCGCGCGCCACGGACACGACGAAAAAGTCAACCATGAACAGGACTCGGATGGGGCCTAATTCCGGCTTGGGGGCCGGAGTCCAAATCGGCTAGCTTCCCGATTCGCTTGTGGGCCGGGAGAGCTGGAACGATGGAATCCTCGAAGCTGGCGTCGTATGTCGCCTCGCGCATCTGCCACGATCTCGCGGCGCCGCTGACGCCGTTGATGCAGAGCTGCGAACTCCTGTTCGACGACAGCATGGGTCCGGCCATGCGGGCCGAAGGCGAGAAGTCGCTGAAGCACGCCATTGCAACGCTCGAAGCCAAGCTGCGCTTCCTGCGCTTTGCGCTGGGCAGCCAAGGCATCAATGACGGGCAGGCAAGCCTGCACGAGATGCGGGATCTGTTCGAGAAGCTGTTCGCAGTGAATTCCAAGACGCAGCTTGAATGGCGCATGGATTCCAACCGCATCAGCAACCGCCAGGCGCGCGTGCTGATGAACATGACGCTGATAATGGTCGATCCCGCCACCAGGGGCGTGATGCATGTGACGTCTCGGGAGGAGGGCGAGGAGCTGGTGCTCGACGTCGAGGCGATCGGCCAGTTCTCGAACCTCAAGCCGGAAGTGCAGGACGCGCTGGCCGGCAAGGAGCCGCAGGGCGGCTGGGGCGGCGGCGCCATCCAGCCCTACTTTACCCGCGTCCTGGCCGAGGAGACCGGCATGTCGCTCGTCGCCCGCACGCCCACAGGCGCGGCCGGACTCATGGCCCGCGGCCCCATCACCGTCCCCTAGAAGGCCTCGAGGCGGAATCTTAACTGCGCTCTCGCCACCTTTTGCTAATGGCAAGCAACCGCCGTTGGCGGGCGCGCGCCCTTAACCACCGTGGACATGCTGTAACTGCCGTCGATCTTGAGCGTTGGGCGAGGGGTTTGGGGCTTGCCACAGATCATGTCCGGCAGCTGCGGCAGATCGCCAAAAGCGCCGCGGAAGCCGTTCTCGTTAACCTTGATGCTACGCGGCGCGAGTATCCAGAGAGTGTACCGCCTCGAGGACCGCCTTCTGGTCATCATGGACATTGACCGGATGCAGGACGGAGCGGGCGCTGAAGGCATGAGCGCCGCGGCCTGATCGCGGCAAGCAGGGAAGAGCCGGGATGAAACGCTGTCTGATCGTGGACGATAGCCGCGTGGTCCGCAAAGTGGCGCGCCGCATCGTCGAAGACCTTCGCTTCGACGCCGATGAAGCCGCCGATGGCCAGCAGGCGCTGGACTCGTGCCGGCGCGGAATGCCGGACGCCGTGCTGCTCGACTGGAACATGCCGGTGATGAACGGCATCGATTTCTTGCGCGCGCTGCGCCGCGAGCCCGGCGGCGACCGCCCGGTCGTCGTGTTCTGCACCACCGAGAACGACATGAGCCACATCGCCGAGGCGATGCGCTCGGGCGCCAACGAATACATCATGAAACCGTTCGACAGCGAGATCATCGAATCCAAGTTCTCCGAAGTCGGCCTTGTCTGACCTGATGCCGTGAACCTCGCCCTCCGCCAGCCAAGCACCGAGCGCCGTGTCCGCGTCATGTTCGTGGACGACAGCGCGATCGTGCGCGGTTTCATGCGGCGCTGGGTGGAAGACGATCACCGCATTGAGCTGGTGAAAGCCTGCGCCGACGGCCTGCAGGCGATCAGCGATGCGGCCCACCTCCGGCCCGACGTTATCGTCCTCGATGTCGACATGCCGGGCATGGACGGGCTTGCGACGCTGCCGCAGATCCGCAGGGCGGCGCCGGATGCGCGCATCGTGATGGCGGCGACGACGACCGGCGCATGTGCGGTTGCAAGCGTGAAAGCGCTGTCGCTTGGCGCGTGCGACTTCATCGCCAAGCCAGAAGCAGCCGCATTTGGCAGCGTCGAGACCTACCGGCGCGAACTGATCGAGAAGATCGTGGCGCTTGGCGGCTACCAGTCCGGCGCCATTCCGAAAGCCTGGGCGCTGCGCGCCAAGCCGGCGCAGGCGACATGCCCGCCGGCTGCCATGGTGATCGCCGCCGCGACGGGCGGTCCCGCCGCGCTGCAGGCTTTCCTCACACCGATCGCGCGGCGCATCGAGGCGCCCATCCTGATCGTGCAGCACATGCCGAAGAGTTTCACGCCGGTCTTCGCCGCCAAGCTGGAGCAGGCGACAGGCAAGCATTGCCGCGAAGCGGTCGAGGGCGACGTGCTGGCGTCGGGCACGATGTTGCTCGCGCCGGGCGGCTATCACATGCGCATCGCGCGCTGCCCCGCCGGCCGGATGGTGCATCTAGACCAAGCTGATCCCGTGAACTTCTGCCGTCCCGCCGCCGATCCGCTGTTCGAAAGCGCGGCGCTGGCGTTCGGCTCGCGCCTGCTTGCTGTCGTGCTGACCGGCGTTGGTGAGGATGGCTGCGCCGGCGCAGGCCGGATCGCCGCAGCCGGCGGCCACGTGATCGTGCAAGATGAAGCTACCAGCCTTGTGTGGGGCATGCCCGGCGCGGTCGCGCGGGCAGGACACGCCGAGGCGGTGAAGCCACTGAGAGATCTTAGCCAGCTGGCTTTGAGACTGATGAGCGGAGACGTCGCGTGAATAGCCAGGATTTCGAGTTCGTGGCTCAGCTCCTGCGCAAGCGCGCCGGAATCGTCCTCACGGGCGACAAGATGTACCTGCTGGAAAGCAGGCTGGCGCCGCTTGCCCGCAAGGAAGGCCTCCCGTCGATCGACGATCTCATCCATGTCGTGCGCTCGCGCCGCGAAGAGCGCCTCATCGCGCAGGTCGTCGACGTGATGACGACGAATGAAACTTATTTCTTCCGCGACAAGACGCCGTTCCTGAATCTTCGTGAAGCCATCTTCCCGCAATTGGCGCAGGCGCGCCGCGGCAGCCGGATCCGCATCTGGTGCGCCGCCTGCTCGACGGGGCAGGAAGCGTACTCCATCGCCATGATGCTGGACCAGGACACGTCGCTGACCGGCGGCGTGCCGGTCGAGATCGTCGGGACCGACATTTCAGACCGCTGCCTCGAGCGGGCGCGCCAGGGCCTGTTCACACAGTTCGAGGTTCAGCGTGGCCTGCCGATCCAGATGCTGATGCATTACTTCACGCAGCAGGACGATCATTGGCGCATCTCGGAGCGGATGCGGCAGATGGTGACGTTCAAGAAGCAGAACCTGATCGACGCACAATACGGCCTCGGCCAGTTCGACATCGTGTTCTGCCGCAATGTGCTGACCTATTTCGACGGCCCGACCAAGGGCGACGTGCTGGGGCGCATCGCGGGCACGATGAATTCGGGGGGCTTCCTGATCCTCGGCGCCACCGAAACCACGTCCGGCATCTCGCAGGCGTTCGAGCCGGCGCAGGATCGGCGCGGGCTCTACAAGCTTGCTGAACGGTCCGTGCAGGCGGCCTGATTTCGTTGGCAATCGGCAGTAGGCAATAGGCAGTCGATCGCCGGCCAAATCCGCTTTGTACCTATTGCCGATTGCCTACTGCCCATTGCCGCGCTTCCGGCCTAAACTCATCATCCAATCTTGGAGGATGCATGTTCGGGCTGATCGGAAAAATGCGCTGCGTGCCGGGACGGCGGGGTGACGTGATCAAGGCCATCGGCGGCGGCACGGAAGGTATGCCGGGCTGCCTGTCCTACATCGTTGCCGAAGACCCGGCTGACGGGGACGCTGTCTGGATCACCGAAGCCTGGGACAGCGAAGCAAGCCACAAGGCCTCTCTCGATCTGCCACAGGTGAAGGAGGCGATCGCCAAGGCCCGGCCGCTGATTGCTGGCTTTGAAATGAGTGTGAAAACGAGGCCGATAACGGGCATCTAGCCTGTCATCCAACTGATCCAAATTCGGGCTAGCCTTCGCTTCGGACAGCAGGGAAAGATTCGATGAAGCGGCTGGTGGTGTGGTTTCCGTCCCTCGCGATCCTTGCGATCGCGATGGCGAACGGCTGCGACAAGGCGCCTGAAACGAAGATCGAGGTGGCGGCGACCTGCGATCTCAAGGCAACCAGCGCGAGCGCGGCGGAGACCATGCTTGCCGGCTGCGGCGCCAAGTGGATCGACGCCAATGTCTCGATCAATCAGCTCCAGGCCTTCGGTACGCACAACAGCTACAAGGTCGCGATCCCAGACAACGAGCTGGCGATTATAAAGGAGCGCAACCCGGAAGCGGGCGTAACGCTCGACTATTCGCATCGCCCGCTAGCCGAGCAGCTCGACAAGGGCGCGCGGCAGCTCGAGCTCGATCCATCGGATGATCCGCAGGGCGGGCTCTACTCGACGCCGCTGATGCGCAAGCTGCTCACAGCGAAAGGCGCGACGCCAGCGGACTACGATCTCTCCATGATGACCAAGCCCGGCATCAAGGTGATCCACGTCGCCGACATCGACTACCGCTCGCACTGCCTGCTGTTTATCGACTGCCTGAAACAGGTGAAGGCGTGGTCGGATGCGCATCCCACGCACACGCCGATCCTCATCATGATCAATCCAAAATCGTCAGGGATCTCGTGGGAAGGCGCCGCGAAGGTGCTGCCCTGGGGCAAGGATGCGTTCGATCGCATGGATACCGAGATCCGTTCCGTGTTTCCGCCCGAGCAGATCATCGAGCCGGATGATGTGCGCGGCACACACGCCACGCTGCGCGAGGCCGTGATCAGCGGTGGCTGGCCGAAGCTGGGCGAAGCGCGCGGCAAGGTGATCTTCGCGAGCGACCTCTCACCCGAAGCCAACAAGGCCTATGCCGAAGGCCATCCGTCGTTGCAGGGCAGGGCCGCGTTCATGACGACATTCCCGGATGCGCCGGAAGCCGCCTACTTCACAATGAACGATCCGGAAAAGCAGCTCGCTGAAATCCAGGAGCGGGTGAAGCAGGGCTTCCTCATCCGCACGCGCGCCGACGCCGACACGCGCGAGGCGCGGGCAGGCACAACGGAACGCCGCGAGGCGGCGCTCGCTTCCGGCGCTCAGTTCATCTCCACGGACTATATGTGGCCGGACGAGCGCTTCGGCACGGGCTACACGGCCACGCTGCCAGAAGGCGCTGTCGCCCGCTGCAATCCGGTGGCAATGCCGGCCGGATGTGACCTCAAGGCCGAGTGACTTGCCTTCACGGGTCCTTCTCCCTTAGCTGTGCAGCGAAGCGGGCGGCGACCCGCGGCCAAGGGAGAGACACAATGCGCAGGATTTTCGCAGGCGCGGCGCTGGCTGTTGCGATGATGGGTTCGGCCCACGCCCCTACCGCATTCGGGCAGGCGCCTGATCCCAAGGTGGCGAAAGCCGACTATTCCAATTCCGCCCTATGGCTCTGCAAGCCCGGCCTCGCCGAAGACAAGTGCAAGATCAACCTCGACGCCACCATCATCAAGGCCAATAGCCAGACTTCGGTCGAGAAATACAAGCCGGCGAGCGATCCGAAGATCGACTGCTTCTTCGTCTATCCCACCGTGTCGCTCGACACCGGCTGGCAGTCGGATTTCGAGGCCGACAAGATGGAGATCGACGACATCAAGCTGCAGTTCGCGCGCTTCGGCGCGGTGTGCCGGCAATTCGCGCCGATCTATCGCCAGACCACGCTGACTGCGTTGCGTGTCGCCAGCGGCGGACCGCAGCCCGCAGGCGAACGCCCGGCGGCCGGAGTAGGCGGCTACACAGACGTGGTCGACGCCTGGAACTGGTACATGGCCAACGAGAACAAGGGGCGCGGCGTCGTCCTCATCGGCCACAGCCAAGGCGCTGGATTGATCGCGCGCCTGATCGCTGCGGAGGTCGAGGGCAAGCCGGCTTCGAGCCAGTTCATCTCGGGGATCATCCTCGGCTCGGCCGTGATGGTGCCGCCTGATGCGGATGTTGGCGGCACATACAAGACGATCCCGCTGTGCCGCGCCGAGGATCAGACCGGCTGCGTGATCAGCTATGCGTCCTTCCGCGACACCAATCCGCCGCCCGCATCGTCGCGCTTCGGCCGCGCCAATGGCGGCATGGTCGCCGCCTGCAACAATCCGGCGAACCTCAAGACCGGGCAGGGCAAGCCGGACAGCTATTTCCTGGCGCAGGGCTTCCTCAACGGATCGGGCGGCGCGACCCAGCCGGCCTGGGCCAATCCGGCCCCGAAAGTCTCGACGCCATTCGTGAAAACGCCGGGCCTCGTTTCGACGGCCTGCGTCCGCAAGGGCGACTTCAGCTATCTCGAGATGCACGTGGACGCCGACCCCAAGGACAAGCGCACGGACGAACTCGGCGGTGAGGTAATTCGTCCCACCGGACCTGACCTCAACTGGGGCCTCCACCTGATCGACGTGGACCATTCCATGGGCGACCTGGTGCGCATCGTCGGCAAGCAGGCCACGGCCTGGGGCAAGAAAGCCCAATAGAATCCGGGCTCTGATCGAAGTTACAGGGAGCTAGGGGTGCGGCTAAATGCACCTCGCTCCACTGTGCACGAAGGTTGCTAGGTTATTGCTGCGGCGCCGAAACGGGCCTACTTGAGCCGCCTCCTGGCGCGGAGTGTGCGCTGTGAACCTTTCGGAAGCACGTGCGTTGTATTACTTCAGTGTAATAGAAACGCAGAAGCGTTCCTGGTGGTCTGATGCAGAACAAATGTGATGGCGTTGCCCGGCTGAAAAGGCTGGAGCACCTCCTCGATCGGCAGTTCTCGATTTTCGGATTCCGCTTCGGGATCGACGGCCTCATAGGCCTCGTTCCGATTGCTGGCGACCTGTTCACAGGCGCCATGGGCCTCTACCTGATCCTCGAAGCCCGCCGCCTTGGCGCGCGACGCTGGACCGTGGCGAAGATGCTCGGCAACTGGGCGGTCGACTTCACCATCGGCGCGGTGCCGGTGGCCGGTGACGTGTTCGACATGCTGTTCAAGTCGAACACCAAGAACCTGCGCCTGCTGATCGCCGATCTCGAAAAGCGCGCGGTTGAGCTTCGCGAAGTGAACCGCGAGCAGATGCGCGCCGTCGCGGCCTAGGGCCGGCGCTCAACGTAACCCCACAAAACGAAAGGGCGGAACCGAAGTTCCGCCCCTTCTTTGTTTGATCAGCGCGTAGTCCGGAGCGGCTTATGCAGCCTGCTCGGCGACGACGACGTTGGCGCGGGGATCCGGATCGCGCAGCACGTAGCCGCGGCCCCAGACGGTTTCGATGAAGTGTTCACCGCCGGTGGCTTGCGCCAGCTTCTTGCGCAGCTTGCAGATGAACACGTCGATGATCTTGAGTTCTGGCTCGTCCATGCCGCCGTAGAGATGGTTGAGGAACATCTCCTTGGTGAGCGTCGTCCCTTTGCGCAGGGAGAGCAGCTCGAACATCTGATATTCCTTGCCGGTGAGGTGAACGCGAGCGTTGTTCACTTCGACCGTTTTGGCATCCAGGTTCACGATGATGTCGCCGGTGCGGATCACGCTCTCGGCGTGGCCCTTCGAGCGGCGGACGATCGCGGTGATGCGGGCGATCAGCTCGTCCTTGTTGAACGGCTTGGTGAGATAATCGTCGGCGCCGAAGCCGAGCGTCTTCACCTTGGCTTCGATGTCCGGGTTGGCCGACAGGATCAGCACGGGCGTGTTCACACGGCCCATGCGGAGCTGCTTCAGCACTTCGTATCCGGAGATATCGGGCAGGCCGAGATCAAGGATAATGAGGTCGTATTCGTAGACCTTACCGAGGTCGACGCCGTCTTCCCCCATGTCGGTCGTATAGATGTTGAAGCCAGCTGCTTTCAGCATCAGTTCGATGCTGCGAGCGACCTGCTCGTCATCCTCGATCAACAAGACCCGCATTAGTCTCTCCCGAATCGCAGTTGCCTTGCGGCGGTTGCGTTAACCCTCGCATTAGGCAGTTCAAACGTTAACGGATTACGAAAATCGACTGAGCCGATTCAGAATCCTTACCGTGATTCCATGAGTCGCAAAGAGTCGAAAAAGCCCAGTTTTCGGGCCTCCTGTGGATTTCTCGGTTAATCCGGCGGTAACCCTAAATGCCGCCTGATCACCTTTGAGAGGCCCGAGGGGTCTTAATCCGTATACGGCGGTTGCTGCATGTTGGCCTCGGCGATCCGGGATCTGAAGGCTCTGGAACCGCGCAGGTTCGAAGGCCGCGTGACCGCGCTGGAAGGCCTTAGAATAGAAGCGGCAGGCCCTGCCGGCGCATTGAGGCTGGGCGCTGCGGTTCGTTTCGGTTCCGAGACTGGACCGCGCGGAGAGCTCGTCGGTTTCGAGGGCGAGCGGGCCATCCTTCTTGCCTGCGACGAATTGAACGGGCTTGGGCCGGGCGCGCCGGTTCTCTTTACATCCGGGCTCGACACCGTGCGGCCCTCCGACGCGTGGCTGGGCCGCGTGATCGACGCGTTTGCGGAGCCACTCGACGGCAAGGGTCCGCTGCGGTCGGGCTGGAAGCCGAGACAGGTGAGGGCGATCGCGCCCAACGCTCAGTCGCGTGCGCGCGTCGACGAGAAGATGGCGCTGGGTGTGAAGGCGATCGACGTGTTTGCGCCATGCGCGCGCGGACAGAGGCTTGGCGTGTTCGCGGGATCTGGCGTCGGCAAGTCGACCATCCTGTCGATGCTGGCGCGCGGGGCGGATGCCGAGATCGTCGTTATCGGCCTGATCGGGGAACGCGGCCGCGAGGTTCGCGAATTCGTGGAAGACACGCTCGGTCCCGAAGGCCTGAAGCGCGCCGTCATCGTCACGGCGACTTCGGATGAGGCCGCGCCGAGAAGACGGCGCGCCGCCTGGTTGACGCTGGCGGTGGCCGAGCATTTCCGCGACGAGGGCAGGCAGGTGGTCTGCTTCCTCGATTCCGTCACGCGCTTTGCCATGGCGCAGCGGGAGATCGGACTTGCCGCCGGCGAGCCGCCGACGACGCGGGGCTATACGCCATCGGTGTTTGCCGAGCTGCCGAAACTGCTGGAGCGGGCGGGCCCCGGGATCAGTGTCGCGCCGGGAGAAAAGCAGGGGCACATCACGGGGCTGTTCACCGTGCTGGTCGATGGCGATGATCACAACGAGCCGATCTCGGATGCGGTTCGCGCCATCCTGGACGGGCACGTGACGTTGTCGCGGCATATCGCGGAGCGGGGACGGTTCCCGGCGGTCGACGTGCTGAAATCGATTTCGCGTCTCCAGCAAATCCTGCAGACGCCGAAGGAGAAAGAGCTTGCCGTGAAGGCGCGGCGTCTGATGGCGCTCTATTCCAACATGGAAGAGCTCGTTCGTATCGGCGCGTATGCGAAGGGTGCGGACGCAGAAGTCGACGAAGCCGTCCGGCTTTGGCCGCAGCTTGAGGCTTTCCTCGCGCAGGACGTTTTCGAGAAGACCACGCCCGAGGAAGCGTTCGCGAAACTGGAGGCCCTGATGACGCCGCCGGTTCCGGTGAGGCAGGCGGGTAAATGAAATCGCTCGACACGCTTCTCAAGATCGCACAGCGGCGGATGGATGAGCTGGGCGTCGAGGCGACGCGCATCGCGCTGGCGATCGGCGAGCTCGAGGGGAAAATCGTCTCGCTGAAAGCGCGTGAGGACAACGAGATCGCGCTAGCGTCGAAGGACATGGAGCTGGCGTCTCTGTTGCCGGCGTATCGTCTGCGGGTCAGATGGCAGACGGACCAGATCCGGGCGCAGGTTTCAGAAGCGGCGAGCCAGCTTGCGGAAATCCGCCAGCGCCTGAACGCGGCCTACCAGGAAAAATCCAAGTTCGAGCAGCTGATCGAACAGGAAGCCCTGCGCCGCACGGCGGAGCGCGCGGCGAAGGAGCAGGCGCAGCTCGACGAGGTTGCGATCAACCGCGCAGGCACGTTCGGTAAATAGCTAGTTGTTGGCTTCGCTCGGCGGTTCGCTGGCGGCGGGGGCGTCGCGGCGGCGGGTCTGGGCGACGCCGGTGATGACGCCGAGGCCAAGCAGGACCATGCCGATGACGGCGATCCACTGATTGCTGACCCCGAGGATGCTGGCGCCGAACAGGATGCCGATCGCCAGAACGATGAAGCCTATGATGTACAGTCCGAAGGATGACATGAGCTAACTCCTTGTCAGGCCGAACGGCTCAGCGCGGCAGGCGTTCCGCGTCGAGCGGATGATCGAGGGTGAGCGTGCGGCGCGACCCGCGGATCTTCCCCATCACGAACTTGACGGCGCCGACGACGATGAGCGCCATGAGGAGCAGGCCGACGAGCTTCAGCGTGAAGCCGACGATCAGCGCGCCGATAAATCCGACGGCAAGCAGGGCGAGGAAGGCAAACACGAGGAACTGCATGATCTGTCTCGCTTCGGGTGCTCAGGGTCCAATGCGTGAGCGGCGGATGGGTTCCGGGCATGAGGGCGCGTTCCCGCTGCCGAAGGACGGCGGGTTGGGATTCCATTTTTCGCGTTGGGGATGAGCTAAGGTGGGTGAGTGTGGACGTGCATCGCCGCTGGTGAGGCGCGCCCTCGTGGTTCGACAGGCGCTTGCGCAGACTGCGTCAGCGCAAGCTGCTCACCATGAGGGCTCCAGCTTGCGATGGTGATGTAGCCCTCATGGTGGTGAGCAGGCCCGAAGGGCCGTCTGTCGAACCACGCGGGCGCTCGCACCGCTGTGTGGCGTGCGAGGTCTGAAATCCGCTCTGCATGCCTGCGGATGAACTTTTCCGGGTCGGCGTGGAAGCTGGCGACGGCTTCGAAGCGGCGCATCAGGTCGGCGGCGTCGTGGACGATGGGCTGCCAGTCGCCGGGCGGGGCGGGGATGCGGATG
>JAUYPV010000098.1 GCA_030697555.1 Hyphomonadaceae bacterium | reverse complement strand
CCTCAACCACAAGCTGCTCTTCATCGCGAATGCCCTGAAGCAGTACCACATCGGTCTTGAAGAAACCGACGATGGGATCTGGTCCATCTACTTCGGGACGGTGCTCCTGGCCAAGGTCGACGAACGCAACATGATCATCCGGGATTGACCCTTGCTAACCTCCCCCCACCCTAACGAAGTGTTACCTATCCTCCCGGTAAACTTCGTTACCTATCTTCCCGGTAAACTTCGTTACCCATCATCCCGGTTGCTCATTCCTACGAAAATCACGTTCTAAATCCAGCGTGTCACGCTGCTGTAAGCCCGCCGTGTAAGAGTGGCGATACCAATAACCAGCACAATCGTGAGCCAAAACGGAAACAGGGCCCAAGCCTGTACACCTAGCATTGCCGCAGTTAGTACGACAAACAGGCAAACCGAGGCGATCCGTTTGCGGCGCAGGCGAAGCTTGGCGATCTGCTGTCCAAGTTCTTGTGGCACAGGATGGCCACCAGCTTTAGCAAAGAGAGCATCAATTTGTGGTTGTAGCGTGGTATGAACGTAAGTCAGCAAAGCAGCGATTATCAAGAGAAGTAGCAACTTGAGCCCCAATATTGGGTTGGCAACCAACGCATCCAGCCCCAGTCCATGGAGAAACACCAAGAGTAATCCAGTTACTAGAGCTATGCTCTGCAACACGAAACAGGGAAGGGTGCGGTTCTTGATGATGTTCTCCATGTAGGTATCTGCTCGGTCACCCAAAGGCGGTCCTAAACTAACTCGCTGGTTGACGGTGACAAGTGCGTAGAACGGCCATGCCATGAGGATGGCATTGATGACATGTATCACCTTGAGGACATCTAAGGTTGTATCCATTGCTTGTTTCTCCTTTCCGCTCTTTGGAAGGCCTCCCGGTGCGGGCTAACGCTTGTGCATAAGCTGCAAGCCGGCCCCTTGGCCGCGCTGGCCCTTACGAGATACTACAATAGCACTTCGCCATTGCAACAGCCAGCGCGGCCAGCCGGCTTGTCAGCTTCATGCACTTGTTAGGCAGCGCCTCGGCATGCCGCCAGCGCCCGTGCTGTGGAGCAGGCTGGGTCCAGGCGGCTAGCCGGGCTGACCGTCGATAAGCCGTCGTTGATCACGAATGCTGTCGACGCGATACAGCTTCCAGCCGTCGGCGGCTCGCCTCCAGATTTCGCGCTGCGTGACCCAGGTCTCCACGTGGTGCACTTGCCCGTCGCTTCGGCGGGCCATTCGGTCGGCGTGTTGGCGTACAACCGCCCGCGCGAGGTCGCCGGCGACCTCAAGGCTGTCGATGTCGAAGGTCAGCGAAATCCAGCGGTCGATTCCGTCAAGTAGCGCGCGGGTGGATAGCTCCATCTCGGCGCGGTCGTGTATCGCGCTATCCGGTGTGACGGCGTGGAAGTCCTCGGTTCGGAGGGCCATGATGGCGCCGAAGTCCTTCGCGAGCAATGCGCGCCGATTCTCCTCATACCGCTGCTGCAGCTGGCGCCGCACGGCTGATGTATCTGCCATGCTCGTGGGTTGGGCGGGGGGTAACCCAGCAGGACGAGCGCAGCTGGTCGTGCACACGGCGGCGAGAACCAAGAACAAACGCATTCGTGCGCTCCCCACTAAGGCGCGGATCACGGCAATCGCGGTACATCGGTCCCACGCCGGAGGCCCGCCAACAGCAGCTGCGGTCTGGCGCTGCCTAACGAATAGCGTTAAGCTGCGGCGCGGCCGGCGGCAGCCAGAGCAATGGCTACGACGGCGGGTCGCGCCGGCAGCTTGAACGCGAGCCTGTGCGAAAACCTGGTTGTGAGCACCGTCAAGTCGTTGATTTTCCACGCTGCCACTTCTGCCAAAGTGGCGTTTTCACACAGGCTCACGCGTAGTTACGCGCTGCGCCTCTTGGCAGTGGTGCGACGCTGGCGTCGGAGAACGGGGGCAAGGGCGCGCAGCGCCTCATTGACAGAGGCAGAGTCGGGAAACACATCCATGACGGCGGGGTCGAGGACAACGATATTGGTGCCCTGCCGGTAACGCGCGGCAGTTACACCGCGAACGGCACCCGAGAAGTCGTACTCGGCCCGCATCGTATCGCGATCGGGGTCCAGGGGGCGGCGGGTCCTAGGCTTCGGCTTCTTCATAGCGGCGTCGCTCGCTTCGAGTGGCGAGTCTGGCTGAGATGATCCGGGTTCGAGGCTCCCGGTCGGCGAAAGCTACCACCAAGAGGCGTTGATTGTCAGATACACCCAGAACCAGGTAGCGCTCCTCGCCCATGGAATGGCTCGGGTCCGGCCAAAGGAGCGAGAACGGGTCGCCAAAGGCCGTGATCGCCTCCTCAAAGGAGACACGGTGCTTGCGGAAGTTCGATCCTGCCTTCGCAGGATCCCATTCAAACCGATAAGCCATTTGCACAATCTAACATGAGGCTACCGGGCGCACGCGCCTAACGCTTGCGCGTAAGTTGCGAGGTGCGGCGCCCCAGAAGGCCGCATCCGTCCACTACCATGCGCGCAGCGCCGCAGCTCGTCAACTGCACGCGCTTGTTAGGCAGCCGTGCGCGGTCCCTGCGCCTTCGCAACGTGCGAGAGGAAGTAGATGAAGGCAAAGATACCCTTAGCGTCTGGTTTGTGTGTGCCAGAATCCAAGAGCCTCGTGAAGGCTGGTTCAGGCGGGCGGGCTGAGTCACCGGGCCACCCTGGGCTCATTCGACCCTTGAAGAGAGGGGCGTAATGCTGTACGACCACACCCAACGCGTTAGCGCGAAGCTCACTGGAAAGCCTCATCCGCTGGCGCTGTAGCTGCGCGACGGCCTTCTCCTTGTCGGGAAGGGAGCGCTTCACTTCGATGATCGCTCTCGCTGCGTGCTGATGGACTACCGCAAACTCGCCCTGCTCGAATAGCGCCGGTAGTTCAGTAGGGTCCCAGATGATCAGGTCGAGCTGTGGAACACTGGTCAGGTCAGCCTCGTGTGTAGCGTCTGAGGTCAGAATGATCGCCCCTGTCGAAACGCGGAACGCCGGCAGCATGGACCGGGCGGCCCAACGGACCCACGCCTCCGCATATGCGCCGGTTACGTCGGGGTTTGTTACAAACTGCGATAGGGCGCCGTTCGCTTCAAATGGATGAGCGAATGCGCTTGCGAATGACTCCCAGAACCTAGTGAACCGTAGCCAGGCAGGGTTCTCTTCATTGAGATCGGTCATGAGACCTCGCGTCTAGCGATCAGCACGGCTGCCTAACGAAGTGCGCTTTAGCTGCGGGCCGCGCGCGCGGCAGCCCCGCAGCGGACGAGTTCCAATGTACGGCGCGCGGACCGTCAGCTTGAACGCGTAGTTAGGCATCAGGTCCTCTGACTGCGGAACCTATCGCGTAAGTACGGGCGCAGCAACTGCTCGATCGCTGATAGCGATAGGAGCGCGGCGTTCATCGAGCGGTCAAGCTCAGCTCGCGCAAGAGCCCGCCGCTGCTCGACCGGCATGAGGGCCTGGCGGCCGTCGGCGACGGCTCGTGCTTCGCCGGCGGCGACCGCTCGCTCGATAGAGGCGTGGAGGTTGGAGGTGTGGCGCTGCGCCTTTGCCGACGCCTCTAGGTAGACCCCGGTGTTGTGGAGTATACGCTCAAGAAGAAGGAACTCGGCAACTAACCGCGGGTCCAGTTCTGAGGAGTCGACGATTACCCTTTCGAGCCAGCGGTGCACGGACGGTGCCTGAACCCGTACCTCAGCGTAGTCGCCGGGGTCTGCGCGCAGCGCTTGCAATTCGTCCGCAATCCGGCGGCGCTCGACGTCAAGGGCAGCCGCAAGAGCGTGGAATCGCTTCTTGCGCCGCAACTGCTCCTGGAATGTGGCAGAACCAAAGCCAGCTGCGGCTCCAAACAGCGCAGACAGGGCGGCGGTGAAGGGAAAGGCGTCCCAGATTGCCATTCGCTCGCTTCGTGAGAGGTCCTGAGGCCTAACGAATATGGCTTAAGCTGCGGGCCGCGGCGGCCACCGCAACTGCGGCAGCTACCGATGTCCCAGCGCCTACATCATAGCCCGATCCGCCGCGGGCCGTCAGCTTGAAGCCCTTGTTAGGCAACGCCGGCCTCAAACCGACCGCTCCGGTACAGCGCGGTCCAGAGCTGCCGATCCGATTCGCTGAGCACTCCCAACTCTGCCATGATCTCGGCGGCAAACTCGACGTCTGCCAGGCCACTCGCGGTAATGAGACCATGATCCCGGACCGCAGGGGCGTCCACATAGGCGGCGCCTTCCGTATAGGCTGGCACCTGCGCTTGCAGGTAGGCGAGGCCGTTGCTCGTGTGCCGGCGGCCATGTAGCAAACCAGCCCGGGCAATGGCTGTCGTGGCTGCACAGATGGCGGCGATGGGCACGCCCGCCCCGTCCAGCGCCGCCAAGGCTTGGCCCAGCTCCGGCTCGATCGGCTGGCGCTCCCAACGGTCCCCACCGGGCAGGATGAAGACGGCGATGTCCGCAGGATCCAGCTCCGCCAGCGCCCGGCTGGGTTGCACGGTGAGGCCACCCATCGACGTCACAGGGTCGCGGCTAAGGCCGACAACCTCAACGCGGTACTGGCCATGGCGCCGCAGCTCTGCGAGCGCGTGAGCCGGCTCCCAATCCGCGAACCCGGGGATCGCCAGCAGATAGACGGCCTTCGTTGGCACCGATGAACCCCCAGGGGCCGGAGTTGCCTAACTTGGTGTTTACTAGCAATTGGGCTTCACGTCCAAAACCACAACCGCTGCGAAGCTCGCGTGATAACTCGGCCCCGTAGCCGAGTTAGCCTGCAAGACTCGCGATGATATGCATCCGCCGCGCGGGCGCCACCGTACCCCGGGGTCCGGGCGCACCGACGCGGTTCAAGGTGCGCTCAGGCCGCCAACCGGGCAAGCCGGCCCCGGGCGCGCGCCCCATTTCCTGCGGCCTGTCCACCGTACCCAAATGATGCGCAAGTCGCAGCTCAATCCGTCACCTTGTCTCCCGCGATCGCGCTCTCCAGCGCATCGGCCAGGAGGTTGAATGCCGTCACCGCGACCGCGACGGCGGCCGCCGGCGCCAGCGCCACCCACGGCGCGATCACCAAAGCGTCCCGTCCCGCGGCGATCATGTTGCCCCACGAGGCCGCCGGCGGCTGGACCCCAAGGCCGAGGAACGAAAGCCCCGCCTCGAGCATGATGGCGTTG
>JAUYPV010000087.1 GCA_030697555.1 Hyphomonadaceae bacterium | reverse complement strand
CACCAATGTCGACCGCACAGCGGGCATCCGCGGCATGTACCGCATGCTGCAGCAGTACGCCCAGGAAGTCGCGACGCTGGGTGACGAAATCATCGGCCGTGTGTGGAACACCGCGCTCCGCTACATCGAAGGCGTCGGCATGACCGACACCTACGACATCGAAGTCGTGAAGTATCACTTCCAGACCATCGCCATCATCCTCGACATGCCGGAGGAGGCCTACCTCCACCGCACGTCCGTGGCGAACGAGTTGGAGCGCCTGGTCAACAAGAAGATCCACTCCGCCCACGAGAAGAAGCCGGACGTGGCCTGAGGCCAAAAGAACAATCCTCCCCCAGAACAAACAGGCCCGGCGAATGCCGGGCCTGTTTGCTTTGTGGGCCCAGCTACTCGAACAGCCGCTTCTCGATCGTCGCCCGCTTGCCCGCGTCGACGCCCAGCACCTCGCGCAGGTACGTCTCCGCGCCGCCATGCCGCGCGTCGATCGCGGTCATCGCCTTCTCAAGATAACCCGGCTCCACGCCCATCACCCCACGCATCACGTCGAGGCTCGGCGCACGGCCGTGCTCGGCCCGGATGTTTTCCGCCCACAAGGCGCCGAACGCCTCGAAACGCTCGGGATCGTTGGTCAGCAGGTAGTCGGCGACGATGTCGTCATGGTGCACGCCGGCCAGCATGTGCGTCAGCGCCACGATCAGTCCGGTCCGGTCCTTGCCCGCCGCGCAGTGCACGACCAGAGCGCCCTCGCTCGCCGCCAGGGTCTCGAAATACCGGCGAAACAGGTCGATCAGCCGCGGCACGTGCGGCGCCCGCTCATAGTATCGCAGCAGGTAGGTGCGATAGCTTTCCAGCGTCATGTCCCACGACGCCATGAAGGCGTCCCATGTCTCCTCGCCCTCCTGCGTGTCGTGGTTCTCGACGATCACGCCGCTGAACCCCGCCCATCGTCGCGAAGGCTGGCGCTCTCGTTCATCCGGCCGCCGCAGGTCGATGACTGCTCCGATGTTCATCCCGGCCAGGCGCTGAAGGTCCGCCTCGCTGGTCATTGCGTGGTTGGCCGACCGGAAGAACCGCCCCGACACCATCCGCCGGTCGCCCGCCGCATAGCCTCCGAAATCCCGGAAATTGTGCAGGCCTTCGAAGCTGAGTTTTCGGCCGTTCAGGGAGGCTGGGGAGGTGCTCATGGCCAAGGATGGTAGGCAAAACGCGGCGGGATTACAGCCACGCTGCTGAACAAACCATTTGGAAATCAGCTATTCACAGGCTCGTTCGCGCAGCCTGCGCGAATCCCGCCAAACTCGACCTCACCCTGAGGAGCCGCCAAAGGCGGCGTCTCGAAGGGCGAATCAAGAGGTTCACGATGACCGCCCCCGTCGGCTCCAAGGCCAACCCGTCGAAATACGATCCGCTGGCCAAGCTGGCCGACGACGAACCCTATTTCGTGATCCGCGCTGACGACGTGCTCTCCAGCGCCCTCGTCGAGCTGCACGCCTATATCGGCGCCGGCCAGGCCGGCTCGGCCCACAACAAGCTTGCCGAGATCATGGCGCTGACCTCGCAGAAGCCACCGCGCCCATCGGACTCACCCAAGTATCGCGAGACCTTCGCCATCTCCGCCGCGATGGAGAAATGGCGCAACAGCCAGTGAGCCTCGCGCTATCCGGATACGCCGCCGACGCTTCAGGGCTTATCCCGAACTGGCTGAAGCTGGACTCGGCGGAAGTGCACGCGCCCGTGCTGCATCTCTTCCCGACGAGACCCTCGCGTATCCTCGACATCGGCGCCGGCATCGGCTCGGATGCCGCTTGGCTCGCCTCACGGGGCCACAGCATCATCGCCCTCGAACCTACCGACGCCCTGCGTGAAGCCGGCCTGGAGCATCATTCCGGCCCACGCATCGAATGGCTGAACGACCGCCTGCCGGACCTGCTCTCTCTGATGGCGCGCCGCGAAACCTTCGACCTGGTCAAGCTGACTGCGGTCTGGGCGCATCTCGATCCTGATCAACGCCGCGTCGCAATGCCCAACATTGCCAGCCAGGTTGGCAAAAGCGGCCGCTTGATCATGTCCATCCGCGAAGGCTGGTCGCCGGCCAACCGCCCGGTCTTCGAAGCAGCGGTGGATGAAACTATCCGCATGGCGGAGGCAAACGGCCTTGCCCTGATTTTCCGGACGGAGTCAGGCTCGATCCAGCCCGCGAATATCGCGCACGGCGTCAAATGGCATTGGCTCGCCTTTGAGCGCCCCGCCTAGATCGACCCTACGGTGAGGCCGCCATCAATCACCATCTCCTCGCCCGTGATGTAGCGGCTCTCGTCGCTCGCAAGGAACACGACCGCATTGGCAATATCCGCCGGCACGCCCTTGACGCCCAATGGCACGCGGAAAGCCGACATCGCGTCGAGATCGAGCGGCTCGTTGGTACCCGGCACGACCTGGCCCCAGATCGGCGTATCGATGATCCCCGGATGGATCGAGTTCACACGCACGCCGTCCTTGATCGCCGCGCACTCCAGCGCCACTGCCTTCGAGAACAGCCGCACCGCTCCCTTGGAGGCGCAATAGGCCGACAATCTCGGCGCGCCGCGCAGCCCCGCGATGGAGGAAATATTGATAATCGATCCGCCCTTACCCTTCCGCATCAGTGGCAGCGCCGCCCGCGTTCCGAGAAACACGCTGTCGACATTCACCGACTGCTGCCGCTTCCAGTCGTCGAATGTGAGGTCCGTCACCATCCCGCTGACCGCGATCCCCGCATTGTTCACCAGGATGTCGAGCCGGCCGAACTCCTTCTCGATCCCGCCAACGACAACCGCCCACTCGCCCTCGCTGGTCACATCCTGCATCTGGAAGCGCGCCTTGCCTCCGGCCTTGCGGATTTCGGCCGCAGCCTCCTCGCCCTTCGCCTGCACATCGGTAAGCACAACACAGGCGCCCTCCCGCCCCAGTGCAATCGCGCTCGCCCGTCCAATCCCGCTCGCCGCGCCTGTCACCAGCGCAACCTTGCCCGCAACACGTCCCATCAGCCTCTCCCGACAAACGGCATCTTCGTCGCCATCACCGTCATGAACTGCACGTTTGCCGAGAGCGGCAGCCCCGCCATCATTAGCACCGCTTTCGCGACATCCTCGACGTCCATCGTCGCTTCCGGCGCGATGTGGCCGTCAGCCTGCGGCACGCCCTTGGCAATCTGCGCCGCCATCTCGGTCAGCGCATTGCCGATATCTATCTGCCCGCAGGCGATGTTGAACGGCCGCCCGTCCAGCGACAGGCACTTGGTCAAACCCGTGATCGCATGCTTGGTCACCGTATACGGCGTCGAGCCGGGCCGCGGCGCATGCGCAGAAATCGACCCGTTGTTGATGATCCGCCCGCCTTGCGGCTCCTGTCTGCGCATCTGCGCGAACGCCGCCCGCGCGCACATCACGGCGCCCGAGAGGTTGATGTCGAGCACGGCCTGCCAGTCTTCCAGCGGCATCTCGTCGATCGTCTTCGGCCGCGAACTTCGACCCGCATTGTTGAACAGCACGTCGAGCCGGCCCATCGCGCCCACGGCCTCGCTGAACACGCGCTCCACCTCGCCCGCCTTCGTCACGTCTCCTGGCAGCACATGCCCGCACCCGGCGATCCGCGCCGACTCTTCCAGCGCGTCGCGCCGCCGGCCAACCAGCGCCACGTCCCAACCGGCCCTGGCAAAGGCCACAGCCGTCGCACGGCCGATGCCGCTGCCCGCTCCGGTAATGAGTATGGATGTCATGATGACTCGTCCTGTAACGAGCCACGCTATCGGTGCGATGCCGGTTGGTAAACCGCCGTGCCGTTAACTAGGCGATCTGTTCCACGCGACACTTCTGGCAAAGCGGGTAGCTCTCGAGGAACGCCGCAATCGCCGCCTTCATCTGCGCGAACGACGGTCCGTAAAAGTAGAGCCCGGTGTCCTTCGAGCCCTCCCAGAAGCTCAGCATCTTCCCGCCGCCGGCCATCAGCCGCTCGCACTCTTCGATCACGTGGTTGACGTCGGATGTCTTGTAGATCTCGTCCGGCAGATCCATCCCGTTGAGGAACACCGCCAGCCCCTCATGCACGCCGAACGGAATCTGGCGGCCATTCAGCATCAGCTTCGAACCCTTGGGCGCGCCGAGCCTGTTCAGCTCGCCGATCACGGCATCGATCGTCGTCTGGGCATCGTCCGCGAGATAGATCTCGATGTCGCAATAGGCGATGCCCGCCGGCTCGTCCGCCAATTGCGTGCCGCCGCCGGTAACTTCACCGATCCCGCGCTGCTCGAGCGCATCATGAAGCGGATCTTCAAAATGCCCCCGATGCATCGGCTGCAGCCGCGCATTCATTTGCGCCGTAACGCCGACCTCAAGCTTCTTTTTCCTGCTTATCCCGAGCACGCGCCGCCCTCCCGCCAGACAGGCAGAATTGCAACAGGTCTCGCTTAACAAACAGTGGCGCGCATCGTCCAAAACCACGCCGCCTTGGTTACCGGTTGTTCTCGACGCGCGACGTCGCTATGTCAGCGCCGATGGCAAACGATCTGGTCTTCCAGTGCCGCTGTGGATCCGTGGCCGGCGTCCTGCACGACGCATCAGCCAGGACCGGCCTCCGCTATGTCTGTCATTGCGACGACTGTCAGGCCTACGCCCACCATCTCGGCCGCGCCGATATGCTTGACCCTGCCGGCGGCACCGCCGCCTACCAGACCAATGCCTCGCGCCTCAGGATCACACGCGGCCTCGACAAGCTCGCCTCCATGAAGGTCGCGAAACTTGCAATGCGCCCGGCGCTGCGCTGGTACGCCGCCTGCTGCTCGACGCCGCTGTTCGCCACTTTCGACACCGGACAGCGGTCCTTCTTCGTACTGCTACTGGCGAACACCGACCCGAAACAGGCCGACGCGCTCCTCGGCCCATCGCTCGGAATTGTCTGGCGCAAGTTTGCAGCCGGCGATGTATCGGACAGGAAAGACGCCAGCATCCCCGCCATCCTCTGGCGCATGCTCACCCGCGAAATGAACGCCCGCCTCAACGGCGACTGGCGCAACACGCCACTCTTCGATCCGGCCACCGGCAAGCCAATCGCCGTGCCCTACCAGATCACGCCGGAAGAGCGCGCCAAGGCGGAAGCGTCGATAGCGAAGCTCAGTAGCTCTTCGGCAGGCCCAGCACGCGCTCGCTGATGAAGTTGAGGATCATCTCGCGGCTCACCGGGGCGATACGCGCGATCATCGCCTCGCGCATATAGCGCTCGACGTCGTATTCCTTCGCGTAGCCCATGCCGCCATGCGCCAGCACCGAAGCTTCGCAGGCGTTGAAGCCATACTCGGCGCCCAGATACTTCGCGGCGTTGGCTTCCGCTCCGCACTCAAGACCTTTGTCGTAAAGGTCCGCGGCCTTGTAGGCGAGCAGTTCGGCGGCGCTCAGCTCCGCCCAGCACTTGGCCAGCGGATGCGCCACGCCTTGGTTCTGGCCGATCGGACGGCCGAACACCACGCGCTCCTTCGCGTAAGTCGTTGCACGTTCCAGCGCAGCGAAGCCGAGGCCAATTGCTTCCACCGCGAACAGCACGCGCTCCGGGTTCAGCCCCTGCAGCAGATACTTGAAGCCCTGGCCTTCTTCCCCGATCAGCGCCTCTTTCGGGATCTCGACATTGTCGAAGTACAGCATGTTGCACTCGACAGCCTTGCGGCCCATTTTCGGGATCGGCTTCGCGTCGATGCCCTTCATGTCGCAATAGAACAGCGACAGACCCATGTAGGGCTTGGCAACCTTGTCCTGTGGCGTCGTGCGCGCGATCAGCAGGATCTTGTCGGCGCGCTGCGCGCCCGTTGTCCAGATCTTGCGGCCATTGATGACATAGCCCGAATTGGTGCGCTCGGCGCGAGTCTGCAGGCTCGATGTGTCGAGGCCCGAGTTGGGCTCCGTCACGCCGAAACACATCTTCTGCTGGCCCGAGATGATCTTGGGCAGGAATTCCTGCTTCTGCTCGGACGTGCCGAATTTCTCGATCGGCTTTGCGCCGAAGATGTTGAGGTGGATCGACGAGCACCCCGTAAAGCCAGCGCCGGAGCGCGCAACGGTCTGCATCATGATCGACGCTTCTTTCAGGCCGAGGCCCGAACCACCGACTTCCTCCGGCATGGCGATCCCAAGCCAGCCGCCCTCGGCCATGGCCTTGGTGAATTCTTCCGGCCATTTGCCGGTCTCGTCCGTCTTGCGCCAGTACTCGGCGTCGAACTCGCGGCACACCGCAGCGACCGCATCCTGGATCGACTGCTGGTCCTCGGTCATCGGCGCGATGTTGTGCATGTCTGTCTCCCGAGCCTCCCGGCTGTGCCGGTCTTCCTAGTTCAGTGTTTTGACGAGCGCGAGTGCGGCGCCTTGGCCGGCTTGTCAAACCTGCCTGGGCTGAACGGCTTGGCCAGTCCGCTCACTTTGCCGTCAAGCACCTGGTCGGCGATCACATCGGCCGTGACCGGCGCCAGCAATATCCCGTTGCGATAGTGGCCCATGGCCGCGAACACGCCCGGAATCGCTGTCTCCCCGATCAGCGGCTTGTCGTCCGGCGTACCCGGCCGCACGCCTGCCCACGCCGTCACCTCCGGCGCGTCCGCCAACCTGCCGGCCAGCGCCACCGCCGCCGCCTTTAGCCGCGCGATCTGGTCCGGGTCCACGCCTGTATCCGCTTTCCCGCGTTCCGTCGTCGCCCCCACCAGCACCCATCGTGCTTTCGGCGCGATGTACACGTCCCGTGCGTGCACCACGTGCTTGGGCGCGCCTGCCACTGGCGCGAGCGCCAGCATCTGGCCTTTCACTGGCACGATGTCCGGCAGACCCGTCTCCAGGACGTCGCCCTGCCAGCTCACGAACCGCGGCTTCGAACCCGCACCCGTCGCCAGCACTACGCGTTCGAACTTGTCGCCATCCTGCATCTGGAAGCCGGACGCGATCTGCACGCGTTCGATCGCTCGTCCCATCCGTATGCCCACACCCGACTTGCCAAGCGCCGCTCCGAGCCGCAGCAGCAGTTTTTGTGGGTCCACTTGCCGGTCTCCCGGCAGTTCCAGTCCTCCCAGTACTTTTCCCGTTAGTGCCGGTTCTTCGCGCTTCAGCTCGGCGGCAGCCAGGCGCCGCACGGGTAAGTCCCGCGCCTGGCAGGCCGCCGCCATACCCCCGAGCCAGTCCAGCTCGGCCGGCGTCCGCGCCACCACCAGCGCGCCTTCCGCCGACAGCTCCACCCCGCCGCCGCCCAGGCGCTCCACCCGCGCCGCGAAGTCCGGCCACATCTCGCCTGCCTGCCGCGCCAACGCCGCCATGGCGAGCTCGTCCGCCTCCAGCGACCATTCGAACGCCGCCCCCAGCATCCCGGCGGAGCGCGAAGTCACGCCCGCCCCGATCTCCATCCCGCGCTCGTAGACGACCACCTCCGCCCCGCGCCGCTTCAGCTCCAGCGCGCACGACAGGCCGATCACCCCGCCGCCGATCACGGCGACGCGGACTGCGCTGTTCCTTCTTGCCGAGGTTGCGGACATCACGCCTCTATATCGCCGCGGGCGCGGAGGGCCAGCACGGCCTTATCCGAAGACCCAGCTCAGCTCTCGTCGCCGAATTGGCGTGCAACAGCGCTCCGGCGGAATACCCCAATTACGTGAGCGGAAAGTGCAACGCAGCATGTCCGCGTTCCGGCGCGCGATGGCGCAGGCACAGACCCGCGATCGGCGGCTGTACCGGTATGGTTCAAGCCTGTGGAGAAGTCGGGCGTCAGCCCCCGGCGGCGACCATCGGCTCGGGTCCACGCCCGCGCTGTTTTTCGATCCGCCAGAAGACGAGAAAGCGGGCGGCATGGTCGCGATTCTGGAAAACCAGTTTCCGGCGCATCGCCCCGCCCGAATACTCGGTCATCATCATAATGTCCGGTGCATCGCCTGAATCGGTGCTCAGACCCGTGTCCGAACTCCATTTCGCGAATGCATCGAGCGCGTGGCTGAGACGCGCGCCGTCGCCGCTTTCGTCAGCACTTATCTGGAGTACGACTTCAGACATCCGACCCCCGAAGCCCCACACTACTGACGGCGACTCGTTGGCCGCCGCCTGTTGTCGCTAATGATCCTGCCGCATTTACCGTAGCGGCAAAGCCCCCTCAGCAAGCAACACGCCAGATAGTTCGGCAGTGCGTTCTCGCTGCAACGCAACAAAGCACATTACGAGCCGTTAAGTCAGTGGGATTCGCCTATGCCGCGAACAAGAATCTACTGCGCGGCCCGGCTGGTGTGCGTGGCTCGGCTTTTTTGCCATATGCCGGTTTTGCGCAGTCATTTCGAACGCTTCACCGAACTCTTGAGGTGAATCAGTGCCTCATCGGCAATGAGGCAGAGTTCGGGCGGGATATCCTTCGTCCCTTTGCGGGTTTGCAGGACTCCAGACGACATGCCGCTGCCGCTCTGGACGACGCCCGTATCGAGCCGGCGGCCGATCTGGATGATGCAGGCCGTGTTGTCGTTTCCGGCCTGGGCAATACCGGCGTTGTTGCCGAAGCCGATCTGGCGAATCGAGCCCAGGTTGTTGGTCCCGGTCTGCGTCACCGTGCCGGTGTTCTGCTCGCCGTTCTGCGCAATCTGGCTGGCGTTCGCCTGACCGCTCTGGACGGCCGACGCCTCGTTGCCCCGCCCATGTTGATCCATTTTCGACCGGTTCCTTGGCGCGCGCCGGTCGTCGTCCTGCTGGCCAGCGAACAGCTTCGGATAATTGCCTTGAGGCCGCCCGCGATTGCCCTCGGCATAGGCGTTGGCCGCGCCCAGCAGACACACGCAGGCCAGCAGACAGGATTTGATCGGCTTCAGCATGGAAGACTCCCGGAATCGCTGGATCAGGACCTGACAGTGCGGCGGCAGATTTCTCGACCGTCTTGCGAGGTAAGCGTGAGCGTCGCGCGGTAGGACGAGCCGCGCTCAAGCGAGATTTCGGAGGCGCCCAGTTCGACAGACTTGCCGCCGCCGCCCTTGAAAGGCCCGCCCTGGTTGATGTCGGACGAGTTGCCGCCGCCGCTCTTGGTGATCACGAACGAATAGTCACCCGCCGCCGGGCGGTCGACGCGCGCCAGCGCAGTCAGCAGCACGCCGTTCCGCGTGCGTTCGACGACGACATCGCAAGTCGTGGCGCGCGCCTGACGAAGCGGTGCGGGCGCAGGCAATGGCTTCGTCAAAGGCGCAGGCGCGACTTCGGGCGCCAGCGCCAATTCAGGCGCGGGCTCGACGACAGGCCGGTCCGCCGCAAGCGGCGTAGGCGCGGCCGGTTCAGGCGCGAGAGGCGCCAGACCGATCGAGGCGATCGCCGGCGCCGGGTCGACGGCAGATTGCGGGGACGAACACGCCGCGATTGCCGTGGCCGCCAGAAGGATTGCGAGATGCCTGGGTTGGTTGGTCATGGATCTGCTCCTCGAGAGAGCGGAAGAGCGCGGGAGGAAACCTCCTCCCGCGCCGGTTCCCGCTTAATTCCAGCCGCTCTGCACGACGACGGAGATGTTGCCCTCGCCGCGCTGGCGCACTTCCACATCCTGGCCGTTGCCGGATTGGATGATCGCCGAGCTGTTGTGGACGCCGTCCTGGTCCGTTACGGCGTGATGGTCCGTGCCGAACTGGGCCGTGCCGGCAACGTTGCCGCGGCCCGTCTGAACCGTGACAGAATTGAGGGCGAGGCCGTCCTGGCCGGTGACGGCAAGGTTGTCGTGCCCGCGCTGTTCGGTGGTCACCCGGTTGCGCGTGCCGTACTGATCCATGCGCAGGAAGTTGTTGTAGCCCTCCTGAACACCGCGGGCGTAGTGCCCGCGGCCGGATTGCATCACGACAGTTCCGTTGCGGTCGCCCTGCTGGGATGCGGCGGCGCCGTGGCCGTAGCCTTGCTGGTCGATCTTCGTGCGGTTCCGGCTTTGGGCCTCGGCTACGCCTGTCGTCGCAAGAAGGGCGACAGCGATGGCCGTAAGAATGGTGCGCTTCATGATTCAAGCTCCAAGTTAAGTCTCGCGCTGACTCTCTTGCGCTCGACACGAATGGAGCTTCGGCGTTGCAAGCCCAACCGGACTTGAACGCGTTGTTCAGTAGGCGGATGAACTGCAGTTCGGTCGATGAGCAAAGCAGTCATCGCCCATTCATGCGGGACGTGACTAGCGCGCGATGCGCTCGATCGCCATCTCGTCGGCCACTCGGTTGGTCGAGCGCCCCTCGCGCTGGGCCTGATCCAGCACCTCGCCGAGCGTCTCCACCAGCCGCTGGACTTTGCCCTCTACCCACGCCGGATCGTAATTGCCGGAGATTTCCGCCGCGATATTGATGATGCCGCCGCCGTTGATCACGTAGTCCGGGGCGTAGAGCACGCCCTTCTCGCGCAGCTTGTCGCCCATGTCGGGCGTGGAGAGCTGGTTGTTGGCGCCGCCGGCGATCACCTTTGCCTTGATTCGGTCGATGGTCTTCGGGTTGACGATGGCGCCCAGCGCGTTGGGCGAGAAGATATCCGCCGCCACGTCGTAGATCTCATCGGGCGCCACAATCTTCGCGCCAGTCGCCTTCGCCACGCTGTTGAGCGTGTCCTGGTTCACGTCGGCAATGGTCAGCTTCGCGCCGGCCTTCGCCAGATGATCGCAGACATAGCCGCCGACGTGACCTACGCCCTGCGCCGCCACGTGCCGGCCGTTGAGATCGTCCGTTCCGAACGCGCGCAGCGCGCACGCCTTGATGCCGAGGAAGACGCCCTTGGCGGTGACCGGCGACGGATCGCCGCTCGCGGCTTTCCCCGTCGAAAGGCCTGCAACGTACTTCGTCTCTTCCGCCGCATAGGCCATATCGGCTACCGACACGCCGACATCTTCCGCCGACCAGTATTTGCCGTTCAGGCTTTCGATCGCGCGGCCCAGCGCGCGGAACATCTCCGGCGTCTTGTCGGTCTTGGAGTTGCCCCAGATCACGGCCTTGCCGCCGCCCAGCGGCAGGTCGGCCATGGCGTTCTTGTAGCTCATGCCTTCGGACAGCCGCAGCGCATCGACAAGCGCATCGTCCGCCGTCGCATAACTCCACATCCGGCATCCGCCGCCCGCGGGCCCGCGCACCGTCGAATGGATCACGATGATCGCCCGAAGCCCCGTCTTCGCATCGAAGAAATGATGGGCGCTCTCATGGCCCGCGAAGGCGGTATTGTCGAACATGGGGAGGCTCTGTCTCTTCAGGTGCAGATGGCGCAGCCGCTCTACGGGCTTGCGCGCGCATATAGCGCCAACGCGATCACCCGTGAACCCGCAAGATGAGCATGATTGTGCTCATGAACGAACGCGGGAGGCGTTGGTTGGCAATGTTCGTGTTGCGCGCCCTGTCCGCCGTGTCCCTGGCGAAGACCCGGACCGGGGACGCAGTGTCGGGTCTGAGCTAGTCCGAGCCCTTGTCGAACAGCGCGTCGGCGGCGCCGGCATCGTCCGGCTTCACGGCGACGTCGAGCACTTCGTCCGCGACGACTGGCTGCGTCAGTTCCAGCGCGGGCTCGCCCTTGTCGGCGATCCAGAGGTTCACTTCCAGCGCGCCGCCTTCGAGCGCCCGCATCCGGGCGCGCCAGCTCTGGGCTTCCCAGGCCACTTCCTGCAGGAACAGCGCGCCTTCGCGGCCCGTGAGGCCGTTCTGCGCCGCGTCTTCCAGCACCTGCGTCAGGTGCTGATAGCCCTGCCGCGCCGCTTCCAGCACGTCGTTGGTCACCGGCTTCTTCTGCACCGTCTCGAAGCCGGCGAATTTCAGCAGCTCCTCGATCTCGTCCGAGGTCGACAGCAGCGGCTCGGCCCAGGCCGAGGCAAAGGCTTCCGGCGGTGTCTTGTTGGTGGTGCGCGAGGTCTCGATGAACACCCAGCGCCCGTTCGGCGTCAGCGAGCGGAACACCTTCGCAACCAGTCCGGGCTTGTGGTCGGCATAGGCAAACGCGTCATGGCTGACGACGCCTTCCAGCAGGCCGTCATGGAACCCGCGCGGACGGTCGACTTCGCTGGGCGCGATGATGGCCTTGGGCGCAAGCTGCTTGAGGCGCGTCACGCACCCATGACGCCACTCGGCGGCGTGAGCCGCTCGCTCCGACATCGAGCCGAATGCTGCAAGTAACGCCGCGTCCGCGCCGATGAAGCCGACGCCGCCCAGCTTGTCGGCGTGTTGGAGAACGGTATCTAGGATCTGCGTGTCGAGAGCGGTCGAGCCCGGCGCGAAGCGGCCCTGGCCCCACATCGTCTCGAGCGCCTTGATACGCGCACCAACGTCTGCCGGATCGGCGCTGCGATCGGGGGCCGCGCCTTCGAACAGTTCGTCAGACGGATCGGCTTTCGCCTCGGCGACAGGTTCGGGTTTCGGTTTCGGTTCGGGCTTGGCCTCTGGCTTGGCCTCGGCCTTCACTTCCGGCTCGGCGGCTTTCTTCTCTTCAGCTTTCTTCTCTTCGGCTTTCTTCGGGGGCTTGTCTTCGGCCTTGGCGGCCTCTGCGCCTTCTTCGCCTGGCTGCGGCGCGACGTACTCGCTGCCGTTCCACCATGCGCCGAAGCGGCCGGCGATATCGCCGCCGCCCGCCGTTCCCACCAATTTCTTGACCTGCCCAAGCATGTCGAAGCTTCTGGAATCCCGCGTACCCGCCAATCCATGAAGGCGGCTTTTTCAGCCTCTAACCCTAGCTGCTCTTGGTTAATTTTACGGGAGCGAAAATCGACGAAATTTCATCGTTTTCAGGGGCTTTTGGCCGTCCAGGGCAGCGGGGGGGCCGCCGAAGGCAGGGGTGCGGCCGGATTCCCGACGAAGGTCAGAATGTCCCGCCAGGCCGTCTCGGCCTGAAGGTCGTTCATCAGCATATGATAGCCCTTGGCGTAATGGGCCGTCTTCACGTGGGCAGGCAGCTTGCGCGCAGCACGCTGCACGCCATTGGGCGGGATCACCTCGTCCTTGGCGCCATAGGTCAGCAGCGTCGGGATGCTCGCCGGCAGTTTCGAGATCTTCGCATCCGCCGCCTCCATGATCGAGACGACGCCGTAGACGCTGTCGATGCGTGTGGTCTTGAGCACGTTGGGATCGAGCCACATCTCGCGCAGCTTCTCCGTGTTGTCGGTCGGCGTGATGCGCACGCCCTTGGGCGGCACGACGATCCAGTCCGGCCGCACATGCGCGCTGGTCCAGAGGCTCGCGCTGTAGACCCAGGGCAGCGTGCCCCACCCGCGCAGGCCCGGCCCCGACAGCACGATCGCATCCACCTTCGGCGTATCCTCGTCGGCGAACGTCGTGATGACGACAGATGCGCCCATGCTCTCGCCGACAACGGCGAGCTTCGCGTTGGGGTGCAGGTCGCGCGCAACCTTCACGGCGGTCTTCAGGTCTCGCCGCATGATCGCCGGCGCAGGCCAGATGCCGGACTTGGGCGACCGCCCGAAGCCGCGCTGGTCATACGCGTAGACCGTCGCGCCCTGCTCCGACCACCACGTCCCCGCCGCGTTGAACGCGCCGGCATAGTCGTTCATGCCGTGAACGGCGACGATGACCGTTTCCTGCCGGTCCGATGCGCTCGGCCCGAAGCCCTGATCTGGCTCAGGCGCCGGCCGGTAGACATTCAGCCCCAGCTTCGCCCCGTCGAAACTGGTGAACCAGTTGTCCGAAAAGCCGGCCCGTGGCTCGCTGTCATAGTTGAGCGCGAATTGCTGCACGGGCGCGCAGGCCGCGAGGAGAGAGAAGAAGCCGAGAGCGAGCCCCGCTATCCATCGCGATGTCTGCTGGCGCTTTCCCCCTCCCCCTTGTGTGGGGTGGGGGGCCGTGAGGCGGTCGAGATATCGAGAGAACTTACCGTTCGACCGCCCCCCGCCCCTGCACGCTCGCGACTGCGCCGCTCGACCCACACAAGGGGGAGGGGAAGTTCCCCTTGTTGCGAAAGGCGCGAGCAACCAAATCATCCGCGCAGTTTCCCATCCCAGCTCTGCACGTCCATACTGCGCTGCAGTTCCGTACCCGGAGAAATCGTCACATGCCTGAAGCTGTCGCCCTGATCATCGATCCTCGCCAGCGCGACCTCGGCGGCTTCACCGTGCGCCGCGTGCTGCCCTTTGCAAAGCACCGCAATGTCGGGCCGTTCGTGTTCTTCGACCATCTGGGACCTGCTGTCATGCCTCCGGGCCAGGGACTCGATGTGCGTTCCCACCCGCATATCGGGCTCGCCACTGTGACGTGGCTGTTCGAGGGCGCGCTGGATCATCGCGACAGCCTCGGAACTGTCCAGACCATTCGCCCCGGCGCTGTGAACTGGATGACCGCCGGCCGCGGCATCGTGCATTCCGAGCGTACCCCGCCCGAGGAACGCGCCGCCGGCCACCGCGTCGAGGCGATCCAGACCTGGGTCGCCCTGCCGCAATCGCACCAGGAACAGGACCCCGCCTTCGTCCACCACCCGGCGGAGTCCCTGCCCCGCATTGAAGCCGGCGCCGCGAGGGGCGTCCTGATCGCCGGGTCTGCCTTCGGCAAGCGCTCGCCCGTCGAGTTCCCGACCGGCATCTGCCAGTGCGTGCTCGAGACTGACCGGGACACCGTCGTCGAGGCGCCCGATGCGCCGGAACTCTGTCTCTATGTCGTCAGCGGGTCGGCCGAGATTGGCGGCCAGACCATCAACGAAGCGCAGATGGCTGTGCTCACAGCCGATCGGCCCTGCCCGGTGAAGCTTGCCGCAGGTTCCCGGGTCATGTTCGCCGGCGGCGATCCGCTCGACGGCCCGCGGCTGCTCGACTGGAACTTCGTCGCGTCCTCGAAGGAGCGCCTCGCCAAGGCCGCGGCCGACTGGCGCGCCTCCATTGCCGGCGGTTTTCAGGGGACCTGGTTCACCCAGCCGCATGGCGAAACTGCCTGGATCCCGCTCCCGGGCGATCCACAGCCCATGCCGGTGGATCATCAGCCGGACCATCACGACTGGACCTGAAGAAATCTGACCGGGGATAAGAAAAAATCCGCGAACCCCCGGAACTGTTCCGTGACACCGGCGTTAATTGGGCGAACTGGTTGAACTGAAAAACGCAAGTTTGGAAATTCATTCGGTTTTGGAGGAGCCAGCATTTCGGTGCTGGCTCTTTTACGTTCTGGCCCTGGCCATCCCTCCCCCATAAACCTGCCCTTGCCCGCGCCCCGTCGCGGGATAATGTGCCCGCACTTTGAGGGAGATGTGGATGAGATTGCTCACGTTTTCAGCCGCAGGGCTGATGTCGGTCGCGCTTGCCGGTTGCGGACCCAAGGAAGAGGCGGCCGCGCCCGCCTCTGCGCCAACCGGCCCGGTCGGCGCTGTCCTGTCCACCTCGCCCGAGATCACCGCCGCCGATATCGGCGCGCGCATCAAGGAACTCGCCGACGACAAATATGAAGGCCGCGGCCCCGGCGACCCCGAGGGCGAAGCCGCCGCGGACTGGATCGCCTCCGAGATGAAGCGCATCGGCCTGGAGCCGGGCAATCCAGATGGAACCTACTTCCAGGTGGTGAAGATGGCCGCCCAGACCGTCGATCCCGCCAAGTCCTTCCTCAAGATCGCAGGGCCCGACGGCAAGTCGTGGGATCTCAAGCTGGGTCCAGACGCCGTCTACATCACCAAGGACCAGAAGAACGCGGAAGTCTCCTTCGCTGACTCGGACCTCGTCTTCGTCGGCTACGGCGTGGTCGCGCCCGAAGCGAAGTGGAACGACTACGCGGGCGTCGACATGAAGGGCAAGACCGCCGTCATGTTCGTCAACGACCCGGGCTTCGTCACCAACGACAAGTCGCTCTTCAACGGCCAGGCGATGACCTACTACGGCCGCTGGACCTACAAGTTCGAGGAGGTCGCCCGCCAGGGCGCGACCGCCGCCCTCATCATCCATGAAGAGAAACCCGCCGCCTATGGCTGGGGCGTTGTCGAAAGCTCGTGGACAGGCGAACAGGCCGACCTCGTGCGCGAGGATGGCGGCGCCAGTCGCGCGAAACTCGAAGGCTGGATCCAGCTCAACCACGCGACCGAGCTTTTCAAGGCTGCAGGGCTCGACATCGACAAGATGCGCGCCGCCGCCAACAAGCGCGGCTTCAAGCCCGTGCCGATGACCGGCCTCAAAGCCTCCTCCACCATCACGCAGACCGTGACGTTCAAGGATTCCCGCAACGTGATCGGCACGGTGAAAGGCGCTGAGCGTCCCGACGAACACCTGTTGCTGATGGCCCACTGGGACCACCTCGGCAAAGGGACGAGCGATGATCCCAACGCTGACACGATCAACAACGGCGCAGTCGACAACGCCACCGGCACCGCGGCCATCCTCGAGATCGCAGAGAAAGTCGCCTCGGGCCCGAAGCCGCAGCGCTCCGTCACCTTCCTGGCGGTCACACTCGAAGAGTCCGGCCTGCTCGGCTCGGCCTATTTCGGAGAGAACCCGCTGATCCCGCTCAACAGAATCGTCGGCGGCATCAACATCGACGCGCTGCAGCCTTCCGGCCCGGCCAAGGACGTCATCGTGATCGGCGCTGGCGCCTCGCAGATGGAAGACATGCTGAAGACGGTGCTCGCGGAAAACAACCGCGTCATCCGTCCCGACCCGATGCCCGAGAACGGCTACTTCTACCGCTCGGACCACATCAGCCTCGCCAAGAAGGGCGTGCCGATGCTTTACATCGACAGCGGCATCGATCTGGTCGAGGGCGGCGTCACAGCCGGCGAAGCGATCGGCAAGAAATACACCGATGACGACTACCACAAGCCCAGCGACGAATACGCCGACACCTGGAACCTCGCCGGCATCGAAGCCGACGTGAAAGCGGACTACGAAGTCATCACCCGCTACGCCAGCTCCGCTGACTGGCCCAACTGGTACGACGGCAACGAGTTCAAAGGCATCCGCGATGCATCGAGGAAGGGGCAATAGGCATGGCCCTGGATCGCTCGAAGCTTCACAAGGGCTACCAATCCTATCTCACCAGCGCCGAGAAATCGTCCGGCAAGACCTACGACGACATGACGCTCGTTCTGTCGAAGTCCGGCCTGAAGACCCACGGCGAACTGCGCTCGCACCTGATGGACCGGATGGGCCTCGGCCACGGCCACGCAAACGCCGTCGTCCACATCTGGCGCGAATTCAGCAGCGGCGACCTCGCCATGGCCGGGGACAGCTCGCCAGCGAAGGGCGCGGCGAAGAAAGTTCCTGCAAAAAAGGCGGCGGCTAAGAAACCGGCGGAAAAAAAGAAAGCTGCAAAGAAGAAGTAGCCCCTCAACGAGTCATTCTCGGGTAAGGCCGAAGGCCGCATCCCGAGAATCCCGGCTCCCGCAGCGATGGGACAGGCGACCGATTCACGCTCTGGCGCACCACACCGGCCAGCTGAGCTCAGATCTCCCGCATCATGAACCGGCTGAACGGATCGTCCTTGTAGTCGCCGAACGGCCCGCAGAATGTGAAGCCTGCGCTTTAATAGAGCTTCAGCGCTGGTACGAATGCCGGCGCCGAGCCTGTCTCCAGCCACAGCGTCTTCAGCCCGGCCCGCCGCGCCTCGCTCAGGATATGCTCCAGCATCGCGCGTCCTGCACCTTTACCGAGAAACGTATCCGCCACACGCATGGATTTGATCTCGCCGTTCGCCGCATCGAGCCGCTTCAGCGCACCCATCACGGCGATCTCGTCGCCCGCCCAGCCGGACCAGAACGTCACGCCCGGCTGGCGCAGCCGGTCCAGATCGAACGCATGCACGCTGCACGCGGGCGAGCTGGCGTGCATGCCCTCAAGATGCCGCTTCACGAGCGCTTGCGTCGCCACGCCGGAAAGGTCGTCAATGCGAAATTCGAACTGCGCGCCCATCGCGACCTACATCCGCTCCGGCGTCTCGATCCCGATCAGCCCCAGCACCAGCTCTAGCTGCTTCAGCGTCGCCATCGCCAGCGCGAACCGCGAAGCTTTCTTCGCAGGGTCGCTCTCCGACATGATCGGAGCCGCCGCATAGAAGCCCGAGAAGGCCTGCGCCAGCGTATAGGCGTGCTCGCAGATGATGTGCGGCATGCGTTTCTCGTACGCCCCGCCCAGCGCATCGCCGAACCCGTCGAGCGCCAGCACCAGCGCCCGCTCCGCATTCAGCTCGATGCTGATCGGCCCCGGCTTCACGCCCTCCGCTTCCGCGCGACGCGCCAGCGATTTGATCCGCACCGCCGCATACAGCAGATACGGCCCCGTCTTGCCCTCGAACGAAATGAACCGGTCGAGATCGAAGATATAGTTAGTCGTCCGCACGTTGGAGAGATCGGAGAACTTGATCGCCGCCACCGCCACCTTGTGCGCAATGTCCGCCTGCTCTTCGGCTGAAACATCCGCACCGAGCTCAGCTTCCTTCATCCGCGCCAGCGCCGTCGCATCCGCTTCGTTGATCAGCTCGTACAATTTTAGCACGCCGCCATCGCGTGTCTTGTAGGGTTTACCGCCAGGTCCGTTCACCGTACCGAAGCCAAGATGCTCAAGCCCCTTCTCCGGCAGATAACCGGCAAGATCGCTCGCGCGGAACACCTGCTCGAAGTGCAAGGCCTGACGCTCATCCACGATATAGAGCGACAGCTCCGGATCGAGATTTCTCTTGCGATCGAGGATCGTCGCAAGGTCAGTAGCGTGATAACCAACCGCGCCGTCCCGGTTTACCAGCATGAAGGGCGGCATGTTCTTCTTGTCAGTCTCGCGCTTGACCCGAATTATCCAAGCGCCAGCATCGAACTCGGCGAGGCCGCGCGACTTGAGATCTTCGGTCATCTCCGGAACGAGTTCGTTGGCGTCGCTTTCGCCCTTCCAGAGATCGAACTTTACGCCAAGAGAGGCGCACTCCCGCTCCAGCCCCACTCGCGTCACGCTGCAGAAATGCCGCCACAGCGCCAGGTATCCAGGCCGCCCCGCCTGCAGCTCCGCGGTCGCCTTGCGCGCAGCCTCGTGGATGTCTGGCCGATAGGCGGGATTGGGACGCTCGTTTGGCTCCTCGCCGATCGTCTCCTTGATCATCAACGAATATTGCGGATACAGACGTCCAAGATCGTCCATCGTTACCGGACTTGCCTCGGGGAAGTGGCCATTCGATCCTTCGACGAAGTACGGAAGGTCGGACATCTCGATCTGCAGGGCCGTAATCAATAGCCCCATCTGCAGTCCCCAGTCGCCGAGATGCACATCGCTGGTCACCTTGTCGCCCATGAACCGGAATGTCCGCTGCAGCGAATCCCCGATTACGGTCGAGCGCAGGTGCCCGATGTGCATTTCCTTGGCGACGTTCCAGCCGCCGAAATCCATCACCACCCGGCGAGGCTTTTCCACCTTCGGCGCCCCGGCCCGCTCGTCCGTCGCCAGCTCGTTCGCGCGAGCGCTCAGTCCCGCCGCGCTAAGCCGCACATTGATGAAGCCCGGTCCCGCCACGTCCGCGCTCGCCACCAGCGGCGAGGCCTTCAGGGCGTCCGCAACACTGGTCGCGATCTCGCGCGGGTTCTTGCTCAGCTTCTTCGCCGCGGCCATCGCGCCATTGCACTGGAAGTCGGCAAGGTCGGGCCGGTCCGAGCGCCGCATCGCGCCCAGCGCCGCATCCAGCCCCAGCGACACGAACGCCGCGCCCGCGGCGTCCGACAACTGGCCGGCAAGGTCCTTCATGGCCGTCATCCGGAGAATATATCGGGGCTATTGCCCGGTGTTGATCGTGAACCGTTTGCCCGAGCGGTTATAGGCCAGCTCGTCCGGCGTCAGGTCGAAGCCCACGATGATCTCGAAGTTCGTGCCCGACACGGTTTCAGTCGCGCGCGGAATCACGATGCCGTCGATCTTCTCGGTCTGCCGCACGATGTCCTTGCCCTTCGGGAATTTCGCCTCGACGGCATAGATCTGCTTGGCCAGCACGCTTCGGTCGCGCCGGGTGATGGTGACGAAATACGGATAGACGTGGGAATCGTCCGTCGCCTTGGGGCCCTTGCCGAAGGCGAAGTCGAGTTCGATTTCCATGGTGATCGGGTTGGTGCCGGTATAGCGGCAATAGCCGCGCACGGCCTCCACCTGGCCGGTGAAGCCGACATTCTCGTGCCGCTCCACGCCCTCTATCTGGGCGACGCGATTGGCGTCGTACAACACTCCCGCCACCGGGCATGGGCCCACGTTCGGGTCGTCGTTCAACGCGTCCAGGTTGAAGCACCCCCCAAGAAGCGCCACAGGGCCGGCAAGCAGAAGGGCCACAACGCCGACCCGGGCAGGCATGAAACGCTTCACTGGAACATCCCGAAAGAGCGACGTTTTCGCCCAGTTTCCAAACGAGACCGGGGCGGCGACATCTGTTGTTGACGCGTGATAGCCTCTAAAGACCGGCGCACGCAATGTCGCAGGCCACACTGTCCAGAAGGCGGAATTTTGACCGGTTTTCCGGCCCCCTCCGAATCGTCGAAACGCCCGCTAACGGTGCTCCTGGCGGCCCCGCGGGGCTTCTGCGCCGGGGTCGACCGGGCGATCCAGATCGTCGAGCAGGCGCTGTCCAAGTGGGGCGCTCCCGTCTTCGTGCGGCACGAGATTGTCCACAACGCCCACGTCGTGAAGCGACTCGAACAGATGGGCGCGATCTTTGTCGAGGAGCTCGCCGACTGTCCGGATGACCGTCCTGTCGTCTTCTCCGCCCATGGCGTCCCCAAGATCGTGCCCGCCGAAGCCCAGCGCCGCGAGATGGTCTATGTCGACGCCACCTGCCCACTGGTCTCGAAGGTCCACGCCGAGGCCCAGCGCCACGCCCGCAACGGCCTCCACATCCTGCTGATCGGCCATGAGGGCCATCCCGAAGTCGTCGGCACGATGGGCCAGCTAGACCCCGGCACGATGACGCTGATCGAAACGGTCGAAGACGCCGAAAGCTTCCAGCCCGCGGACGCGTCTCGTCTCGCCTACGTCACGCAGACCACGCTCTCCGTCGACGACACGCGCGACATCGTCGCCACCCTGCGCCGCCGCTTCCCGTCCATGCCCGAGCCACGCAAGGACGACATCTGCTACGCCACAACCAACCGCCAGGAGGCCGTAAAGGCGATCGCGCACGAGGCGCAGCTCGTCCTCGTCATCGGCGCGGCCAACTCATCCAACTCCGTGCGCCTGAAGGAAGTCGCCGAGCGCTCCGGCGCGCGCGAGGCCTATCTCATCGCCTCCGCCGACGACATCGACTGGCGCTGGTTCGACAACGTCGCCACCCTGGGCCTCACCGCCGGCGCCTCCACCCCCGAGACTCTCGTGCAAGGCGTCATCGCCGCCTGCCGCGCCAGGTTCGACGTCTCCGTGAGGGAAGTGGTGACCGCGCAGGAGGATGTGGTGTTCAGGGTGCCGAGGATTCTCGAAGGCGCCTGACCGCCAGCAAGCCCGCCGGCCCGTAGGGTGCATGAAGGCAAAGCCGCAATGCACCTCTTTCGCGGATGTGGCGCGATGGTGCATTCCCGCTCCGCTCCATGCACCCTACACGGTGACTGCCCAAAATAGGGGGACAAGATCGCTCAAATCCGCAGGTTAAGGGCCTGCGTCTGAATCTTTTTCAGAAAAAGATTCGCAAGCAGCTCAGAGGCTTGCGCCGCTTTCCACGAAAACCCGCCCGAAAAAATCGTACAACTTATCCTGCTGGGTCCGAACCCGGCGGATAATCGCCCCGTGACGCTGACCGAAATCATCTTCTGGCTCCTCAGCCGGCTTGCGCCGATGCTGTGGTACGCCCATCGCCTCGGCTACTTCCTCCGGGTGGCCGTGCGCGTGATCGAGGATGAGCCCTGTCTGCACTGGCTGGCGGACTGCCCAGACGCCCGCGCCAAAACGGAAGCCATGCTCGCCGACGCCGAGCATGTCCTCGACATCATCATCGGCCTCAAGACGCGCGAGCTTCTGGGCCTGGCGATGCCCATCGGCCGGCTGGGCCTTCGCCGCCGCGCCCGCATCCATACAGCCCCCAGCCTCGACCGGCTCGTCCTGCGCACCGCGCGCCTCATCGCCCGCGCGCAGGAGGCCGACCGCCTCGCTAAGCGCCGCGCCGCGCGTCTCCGCCGCGAGCGGGCTGCCGCGCCGGTCCTGCTTGCCGCCGATCACCGGCCGGCCCACGCTGCCTCTGCTGCCTCTGCTGCCGCTGCTGCTGCTGCTGCCGCCCTGATTTTCCACACGCTCAGGCGTATCGTCGCTCCAACCGCGGCCCCGCGCATCCGCGCGCCGCCCTTGCTCGCGTCAAATCCCGAAACTCAAGCCCACCCCAACCCGCTCACCTTGTGAGCGAGATTGCGACCTCGTGCCCGAACGCGAAGGTAAACGCCTGCCCGCCCGATATTCCGCCTACCTGCCGCCTTGCCTGTGACCCACTCAACCCCTAACCACCCATCATGGCCGTCTACACCGACATAGACGATGCAGCCCTCGACGGGCTTCTTGCCGAGTACGATCTCGGCCCGCCCCTGGTGTTCAAGGGCATCGCCGAAGGCGTCGAGAATTCGAACTTCCTGCTCGAGACGCCGAAGGGCCGCTACATCCTTACCGTCTTCGAGAAGCGGGCGAAGCCTGCCGACCTTCCCTTCTTCATGGGCATGATGGCGCACCTCGCCGAGAAGGGTTTTCCCGCGCCGCTCCCGGTGCCGGCGAAGGATGGGCAGCCGCTACGCACCCTCCAGGGCAAGCCCGCCGTCATCATCACCTTCCTGCAGGGTATGAGCCCGCGGCGCCCCGACATCGATCAGTGCCGCCATCTCGGTGCAGGCCTCGCCCGCTTCCACCGAGCGCTCGACGATTTCCGAATGCGGCGCCCCAACGACCTCTCGATCGCGTCGTGGCCGAAACTTTGGGAAGGCCGCGCGGCAGAAGCCGACGCCCTCTCCCATGGCCTCGCCTCGCAGGTCTCGGGCGATCTGGAATTTCTGAAAGCCAACTGGCCGAAAACACTTCCCGGCGGCGCCATCCACGCCGATATGTTCCCCGACAACACTTTCTTCCTCGATGGCAAGCTCTCCGGCGTCATCGATTTCTATTTCGCCTGCACCGATTTCCTCGCCTACGACATCGCCGTCTGCCTCAACGCCTGGGCGTTCGAACGGCGCGGCGAGTACAATCTCACCAAGGGCCGCGCGCTGATCGCCGGCTATGAAAGTGTCCGTCGCCTTGAGCCGAGGGAGCGCTCCGCACTCCCGGTGCTGAGTCGCGGCGCCGCGATGCGCTTCTTCCTCACGCGTCTTGTCGATCTAGCGTCCACACCGAAAGATGCGCTGGTGAAACCGCACAACCCTCTCGACTACGCCGAACGCCTCGGCTTTCACCGGCAAGCCAAGAGCCCCGAGGACTACGGGGCGTGAGCGCCGCAAAGCCACGCATTCGCATCATGCCGGCCCCCGCCGCGACGGCTCTTGGCCTTCTGCTCGCGCCGATCGTGGGCGGCGCGGTCGCGATGCCGATCTACCTGCTCGCCATGGACCTGATGAATGGAAGGCTGGGGTCATCTGGGAACCTGAACGACCTTCTCGGGGCGATCCAGGTCGGTGCATACTTTGGCGGGTACATGGGCGTCATCCCGGCCTTCCTCTTCGGCATCCCCGTGCACACTGTCCTCATGAACACCGGCAGGACGCACCTGCCTTTCTATGTCGGGCTCGGCCCTGTCATCGCCTTTGTCTCCTTCGCGATCGTAAGCCCGGTTTACGGCTTCGGCGGAGCCTGGAGCAGCCCGGCGCGCGACTACCTTCCCGTCGTGCTCCTTTGCGGCGCGTTCGGAGGCATCGTGTTTTGGCTCATCCGCCGGCCCCACCGGAAGCCGGATACGATCACACAAGACATCCGAGAGCCCGCCGCATGAACACGCCTGCCACCAAGCCCGACGAGACCTGGTTCAAGTCGACCAATCTCCCGAAGCTCGCCTTCGCCATCGCGCTGTCCGCGCCTGTTGCTGGTGCGCTGGTTGCCCTCATCCTTGGCGTCACCGTGTTGGGCGCAACCATCTTCAACGGCGGCTTAGCGGAAACTCTCGTAAACATAGTCAATGCCGCTTTTGGCGGGCTGATGCTGGGCGCAATCATCGGCTGGCCCGTCATGCTGGTTTTCTTCGTCCCGCTGCACGCCTTCCTTCTGCGGAAGACATCGGGCAAGGCTTGGATCTACGCCATCGCCGGAGCCGTCGCTGGCGCCGCCGCTGGCGCCCTCCGCTTCGTATCATCCGGTGGCGCCGCTACCATCAACGACCTGACATTGTTCCTGGCGATCGGCTCCACCACCGGCGTCCTCAGTGCGATCATCTTCTGGCTGGTCCGCCGCCCCGACAAGGACGCCGCCAGTTTCAAGGCATGAACGCATGTCGACAGTGGCCCGCGAGCAGTTCGAAGGATCCACGCGCACAAAGCTCGCGCTCGCCGCCATCGCCTGCGGCCCGGTCGCCGGACTGGTCCTGGTGCTCGTCATCGCTCTGATGGGCGCCGCCCTCTCGGCCGCGCAGGGCGACTACACCAACATCCCCCTACAGGCGCTGCTGAGTGGTGCAGTCCTCGGCGCCGTCATCGGCTGGCCCTTCATGCTGGTCTTCGGACTGCCGGCGCACCGGCTGCTCTACAAGCGCGGATCGCGAAGGGCCGGCGGCTATCTGCTCGCAGGCGTCATCGCGGGCTTCATCATCGCAATCCTGATGTCGCTAGCTTTCCTTCCCCTCGGCCTCTGGCAGACCTCCGGCGCCTATGCCGGCGCCGCCGGCGTGATCAGCCTTCTCTGCCTCTTCGGATCCGTTCTTGCGTCCTGGATTTTCTGGCTCATCCGCCGCCCCGACAAGGACGTCCTCCGCCCCGCTAGCGTCGCGGCTGCATTCGAATGATCAAGCCTTGACGCACACGCCGAACATGACGAGGTCACGCCATGGCTGATACGATCGAAGTATGGACCGATGGCGCGTGCTCGGGAAACCCGGGCCCCGGTGGCTGGGGCGTCCTCATCCGCGCCGATGGCCAGGAGACCGAGAAGTATGGCGGCGAGCCCGCCACCACCAACAACCGCATGGAGCTGATGGCCGCCATTGTCGCGCTCGAAAGCCAGAAGGCCGGCGGCAAGGTCACCCTCCACACGGACTCGCAGTACGTTAAGGACGGCCTCACCAAGTGGATCATCGGCTGGAAGCGGAACGGGTGGAAAACCGCCGACAAGAAGCCCGTGAAGAACCAGGACCTCTGGATGCGCCTCGACGCTGCGGCCGCCGCACACAGGGTCGACTGGCGCTGGGTGCGCGGCCACACCGGCGATGAGGGCAATGAACGCGCGGACGCGCTCGCCCGCAAAGGCTGCGAGGAAGCGCGTCCGAAACGCTAGCCGGCGAGATGCCCCAGCCAGTCCGCAAACCCGAGCCAGATTGCGGAATCCGCGATCGGCACATAGGTCAGGTGATTGAGCAGCATGATCCCGCCGCCGATCAGATAGACCGGATGCACCTTCCCGCGAGTACGCCAGTCATAGATCATCGCGATGATCCAGAGCACGTCGCCGATCAGCGCCGGCGGCACGGCGATCTCCACCGGAGGAACAAGCGTCGCCGGCATTCCATTCGGCAGCAGGATGACGACCGCATTCGGATCCGGCGGCGGCGCCAGGAACACCAGGAACCAGCGTGCGATCGGCGCGCCCAGCATCGAGATGGTGAGAAGCAGCATCAGCCGCTTGTGCACTTCAGGCTTCTTGATGTTGAGGATCGCCAGCACGAACATCGGCACGATCAGCAGCAGGCCCGAGAACGGCACCCACGTGAACTTTTTCACTGCCAGGGCCAACTCCGGCGGAATGGTGGGGGCGTAGGTCTGACCGATCCGCCACGAAACGATTGCCGTAACCACAAAGGTTATTCCGGTCACGATCGCGATGCCCAGCATTCCCCAGGTGCGATGCGCCAGCGTTCCGCCCTTGGCGATCAGCCAAGTCTGCGTAACGAACAGCGTCATCCACGAAAACAGGATGATGCCGTGAGCGTGCACGAGCGGCGGAGAGGCGAGCTTGCCTTGCACCAGAGGCATGAAATACGTCGGCATGAAGCCGAGCAACGCGATGGCGAAACATGTCATCGCCATCCAGGCATAAAACCAGCGAGTCGAGACTTTCGCCGTACTTCCGGCAACAGCATCTGTCATTTGCTTGGTCCGTCCTAAACGCACCCCGGTTTAGTGGCCGGAAACTGACATATCGCCTGTCGCAGGTGAAGGGGCGGCTTCAGGCGCCGCAGCGACAATGCGAGCTTTTGCGGGCGCCGGCGTGGTGGTGTAGAACGCCGATTACGGAATTCGGGGCCCGCCATGAACGTCGAACTCGCCGAAGAGCGAATCCTCCTGATCGCCGACCGCTTCACGCTCGACAACGCGGAAGGCCGCGCCTGGGCCAAACGCACCGATGCGTTCGGCGCCTTCGCCAAGATCGGCGGCCTGCTCTCCAAGCCGAAGGACGAGGACTACGAGGTCGTCTATCGCGAGCGCCGGCTGCAGCCCTTCTGGCGCCTCTCGGCCTTCACCAACCACGTCTACGAACGCCGCAAGGAACACCGGCTGAAGCTCGGCGCCGAGGTGCAGTCGGTGCAGATCGAGGGCCAGACCTTTCCGGTGACAGCTCGCGAAGTAGCGCTCAGCGTCGTGGAATCCTGCCGCGAGGAAGCGCGCAAGGAATGGCTCTATGACGGCATCACCAAGACCCAGCAGGCCAGCCTCAAGAGCTATCTGTCCTACGACGCCAAGCCGATCGACGCCGAGGCGCTGAACGCGCAGGCCAAAGCGGTCGATGCCAAATGCCCCACCGTCATCGTCCCGCCGGTCGCCAAGGCATCCTCGCTCACCCGCGAAGTGCTGGCGCAGGTGATGCCCAAGATCGAAGCCGACCGGATCATCGAAGAGAAAGTGCAGATCGACGCGATCGATCTCTACTACCGTCCCGTCTACGCGTTCCGGTATCGCTGGCAGGGCAAGGAAGCTGTCGTGGAGTTCGACGCCGTCACAGGCGACGCAAAAGTCGGCGGGGCAACGTTCGAGAACTATGTCGGCAAATTCATCGACCCAGCTTTCCTGCTCGATGCGGGCGCCGAAGCGGCGAACATGTTCATCCCGGGCGCCAACCTCGCCAAGATCGTGATCGTGAAGGGCCTCAAGCTCGGCGCGAAGACCTGACTGCCTAGGCTAGCTTCACCTTCAGCGTCGTGCCTTCCGCGCCGGCGATAACAATCTGGTCACCCTCGACGATCACAGCATCGTCGGCCTGCTGGGCCAGCCAGACAGAGTCACCGATCTTCACCTTGCCGCGCCCGCCGTCGAAGTTGGTCGCCGCCTTGCCGCGTTGACCGACCATGTTGGCGAGACGATCGTTGAGATTGGGGTGCGTGGTCGCCCTTCGCCTCAAGCCTTTGAACAGCGTGCGGCCAGAGATGACGAACACCAACGCCATCAGCCCGAAGAAAGTCAGCTGGCCCTGCCAACCGCCCACCGGGTCGGGCACGATCAATGCGAACAGCGCCGTAGCGAACGCGCCCATCGCGATCCACAGCAGGTCGAACGTGCCGACCGCAACTTCGAGCGTCAGCAGGACGATGCCGATGCCCAGCCAGTGCCAGACGGTCAGGCCTTCCAGGAGACCGATGACGGCTTCCATGGCTAGCTCCGGGTAACGAAGGGACTGCTGTCGTTCGGCGGGTTGCCGCCGGTCGCGTTCTGGCGCTTCACGTTGTCGGTCAAGGCCTTCACGCCCTCGATGGCGCCGACGAGGCCGGCGAAGTCGGCCGGCACGATGACGGTGCGCTGCTGGTTAGAACTCGCCAGCTTGGCGAACGCTTCGACATATTTCAGACCGAGAAAGTAGTTGATCGCGTTGACGTCGCCCTTGGCGATGGCCTCGGACACAACTTCCGTCGCCTTGGCTTCGGCTTCCGCGGCGCGTTCGCGCGCCTCGGCGTCACGGAAGGCGGCTTCGCGGCGGCCTTCGGCCTCGAGGATCTGCGACTGTTTCTGGCCCTCGGCCTTGAGGATCGCGGATGCCCGGTCGCCCTCGGCTTCGAGGATCTGCGCGCGCTTCAGACGTTCGGCCTTCATCTGGCGGGCCATCGCTTCAGTGATGTCAGCCGGCGGCGTCAGATCCTTGATCTCGATACGCGTGACCTTCACGCCCCAAGGCTGGGTCGCCGCATCGATCACGGTCAGGAGCCGTGCGTTGATATCGTCACGGTTGGACAGCACCTGGTCGAGGTCCATCGAGCCGACCACGGTACGGATGTTGGTAAGAGATAGATTGGTGATGGCGCGGATGAGATCGTTCACCTCGTAGGAGGCCGGAACAGGATCGACGATCTGCGTAAACACCACGGCGTCGCACGACACCATCGCGTTGTCCTTGGTGATCACTTCCTGCTGCGGAATATCGAGCACGTTTTCCATCATGTTCAGCTTGTGCCCGACGCTCTCCACAAAGGGCACGAGGAAGGCGAGGCCTGGACTCAGCACACGCGTGAACCGGCCAAATTGCTCGACAGTGTACTGGTAGCCCTGCGGCACGATCTGGATCGACTTGAATAGCAGAATGATGCCGAACAGACCGATCAGCGCCGGAATAAGCAGAGCCGCGCTCTCGCCGATATTGCCGAAATCCATCCCAACCATCTCCATGTGCCGTGACAAGGAACCTTGTCATGAACGGATATGGGGGTCAAGGAGGATTCACTCAAGGCTCGCACTAGTCGCACGGCCGCAATCGGACATGGACGCCACCGCGGTTCTAGCGGACAAACGATCCGCTTCAGCGGCCGGAGGAGCACCATGCAGCGCGCCATGATTGCCTTTGCGGCCCTCGCGATGGCCGGCCTTTCAGCGTGCGCTCATGTTGCACCAACGCCTGCTTCGTGCCCCGCCCCCGATAAGGCGAGCACAGACGCCGCGCAGGCCATGCGTGATATGTACACCGCCTTGAAAGCCGACGATCTGAAAGGCTTCCGCGCCGTTACAACCAGTGATTTCTTCGCATTCGACGTTGGCAAGCGCTTCGACGGCGACGCCCTGATGAATCTGGTCAAGGCCGCGCACAACAGGGGCGCGGTCTATGAATGGCAGGTCAACGATCCAAAGGTGGACGTGGCATGCGACATGGCGCTGGTCACGTACATCAACAATGGCTCGATGACGGAAGCTGGCGCCACGCGCCCGCTGTCATGGCTGGAATCCGCAACGCTGAGATATGACGGCCAGCGCTGGCGTATCCGCTTCTTCCACTCCACCCGCATTCCCTAGTCCTGAGGGATCGCCGCGAAGCCGGCAGGCCCTCCACATCAGGAGAGCCTGCGTCACGCAAAAAATCCTAGAGCTGACCGAGCATGTAGTCGGCGGCGGAGACCTTGAACTCGCCCGGCGCTTCGATATTCAGTGACTTCACCACGCCATCCTCGACGATCATCGAGTACCGTTTCGAGCGCGAGCCCATGCCAAAGCCCGAGCCGTCCATTTCAAGGCCAACCGCCTTTGCGAATGTGCCGTTGCCGTCGGCGAGCATCATCACATCCTCGCCCACCTGCTGGTCCTTGCCCCAGGCGTTCATGACGAACACGTCGTTGACGGAAACGCAGGCGATGGCGGCGAGGCCCTTGCCGCGGAGTTCGGCCGCCTTTTCCTTGTAGCCCGGCAGGTGCTTGGCCGAGCAGGTAGGCGTGAAGGCGCCCGGCACGGCGAACAGCGCAACTTTCTTGCCCTTGGTGAGGTCCGCCACACTGAGATCGGCAGGCTTGCCATCCTTCATCACGCGGAACGTGGCATCCGGCAGCCGGTCGCCGACCTTGATCGTCATAGGCGTCTCCTCGAACAGGAATAAATGAACCGGGTACGATCTAGTGCTTTTCCAGCGCCAAGGCGAATCCCTTTGAAGCCGATGCTTTTTTGGACTGCAGGCGCAACAATCCCGGCTTGCTTCGGCCGCCGCAAAAGCACAGCATGCACGACCTGACCGACCTTTCTGACCAGGAGGCAGTCCGCGTGGACGGCTCGCTCGCCGGCAAACTTCTGATCGCTGCACCAGCGATCGAGGATCCGCGATTCAGCCGCGCCGTCATTCTCGTCTGTACGCACAACGAGGATCACGCGATGGGCATTGTGCTCAACAAGGTGACCGAAGGCGTCAACCTGCCCGAGCTGCTCGACCAGCTCGGCGTCGATGGCGATGACGCGCCGGAAGATGCGCACATCCTGGTCGGCGGACCCGTGGGCCGCGATCGTGGCTTCGTGCTGCACTCGGAAGATTATGACAGCGACGGCGCTACCCTGACGATCTGCGATGGCGTCTGCCTCACGGCCACGCGCGACATTCTGCATGCGATGACGTCCGAGACGCCGCCGGAGCGCTACGTGCTGGCGCTGGGCTATTCCGGCTGGGGCGCAGGACAGCTCGAGGAAGAACTGGCGGACAACGTCTGGCTCGTCGGCGTGCCCGATCCGGCGCTGGTCTACGACCCCTCGCTTGATACCAAGTGGAGCCGCGCGCTTGCCCGTATCGGCGTCTCGCCGGACAAGCTGCAGGTCAGCGGCGGCAGGGCCTGAGCTGGGAATAGGGAGTGGGGAGTAGGGAATAGTATTTTCCCGATGTATAACTACTCCCCATTCGCTACTCCCTACTCCCTTCCGGAGATGCCCATGCGCTTCGCCCTGATTGCCGCCGCCCTGATGTTCGCCGCGCCGGCGTTTGCCGAGGAGCCGATCAAGTTTCCCGAGAAGCTGCAACGCACCGACTTCCAGGCAATGATCGCTGACGCGGGCCCGCTTTACATCGCCGGTCAGCCGACGGAAGCGGCCTTCCGCGAAATGGTCGCCAGCGGCATCAAGACCATCATCAACCTGCGCACCCAGCAGGAAATGGATAACCGCAAGGCCGTGCCCTACGATGAAGCGGCGCTGGCGAAGGAACTGGGCGTCAACTACGTGCACATCCCGCTCGGCGGGCCGGATACGCTCTACACGCCAGAGGCCGTCGAAAAATTCGCGAAGGCGTATGAGGGCGCCAACAGCAAAGTCCTGCTTCACTGCACCGTCGCCTGGCGCGCCAGCCACATGTGGGCGGCTTATCTGGTGAAGCACAAAGGCTTCAGCCGCGAGGAAGCGGAACGTCACGCGGCGGCGATGAACCTGAACGGCTACAAGGCCGGCGGCGTACCGCTGGATGGCCTGTTGGGCGTCAGCACCAAGCCGGGCGGCAACTAGTCCCGGAAAGCCGCCACCTGCTCCGATGTCGCCAGCAGCGCGCCGGAGCGGCTCCACAGCTTGAGTTCGTGGTCGAAGTAGCCGCCTTCGCAGCGGCGCGCTTCCACTTCGCTCAGCACATAGTTGTCCCCGACTTCGGCCAGCTCTTCCGGCGTTGCATGGAAGTGGACGGTCATCGACACGGTCGAGGACATCACGAAGCCCTTGCGCTTCCACATGATGCGCGGCGGGGCGAAGTCGGCCATGGCGGCGAGCAGCACATGATCGATCGCCCGGCCCTGCTTGTCCTTCAGCCAGAACACGGATCGCGCCTTTCCCTCTGTCGTGGCGAGCAGAGGCGACGGCGTTGACCAGCGCGCCGAGAACTGATGGCCGAACGGCACGGGCGGCACGGATTCCTGGAGCGACGCATCTTCCGGCGGCGGCGCCTGCGGCATCTCCGCGTCGGTGAAGCGCAGCGTCTCGCGGCGGATGCCGAAGGTGGCCTGCGCATGGGCGCAAAGCTTGTCGCGCTGGCTGACTTCGGAGCGCCAGAACTGCAGCCGGGACCCCGCGCGAAGCAGCCGCGTCGAAACCTGTATCGGTCCATCGCCGATCGCGTCGGTGTAGAGCACGGTCAGGGACAGCGGATCGCCCCGGTTCCCTGGCTCTTCCATCGCCGCCTTCAGCAGCACAGCCGCCGTCCACCCGCCGAACCGGCCGCCGAAATGCGCATAGGCGGGATCGGCCTCGCCAGCCCAGAGATTCTCGGCCGCGGGCTTGAGCGATATGGAAGACGCAAACGGGGTCATGCCGGAACTCGCTGCGGACAGGCGCGCATGCGCCGGTTTGATCAATGCGCTCATCGGACATCCTCGTTCGATAAGCGCAATATGTCAGCGCCATGCTGACAGCATCCTGTCAACAGCGGCGACGATACAGTTTTTCTGACGACTACCCCTTGGCGCGCTAGGTGCGCGCCGCGATGTCGTTGTTGAGGTTGGCGACCCAGCGGTTGTAGTTGCGGTGGATCGTGCCTTTCGTCGCGTCGTAGTCGAGCCCGCTCGAGTCGACATAGGCGATTGTATAGGTCGTTGCGGTGTAGCTGACCGAGATGGTGGCGGAGTGCCGCGCACGTACGTCGATCTTGGCGACGATCCGGCCCGGCGTCTTCTCGGTCACCAGCCAGCCGCGGTCTTCGAGCGACCGCAGGATCGCCGTTTCGATATCTGCCTGCGACTTCGCTACATCGATCGGCTGATTGGCGAAGGCCAGCGGCGGTTTGTCTGTCATGCAGGCTGCGAGAGCCAGAAGCGCAAAGGCGGCAAGACCAGTCCTGATCATGGGAACTCCGCTCTACCAGTTACATGGAGCGCAATATTCCGTTCCGGGCGGGATTCGTCTACCACCACCTTTGCGGGCGGGTCTTGAACTGGGCTGCCGCTTCGATCGCCGCAGCGACCTTGAAACAGGCCTCTTCGTCCAGCGCCTTGCCAATCACCTGCAGGCCGAGCGGCAGGCCTTGCGAATCGATACCGGCAGGTACCGCTATCGCGGGCAGGCCGGCGAGGTTCGCCGTCACGGTGAAGATGTCGTTGAGGTACATCGCCACCGGATCATCGCCCTTCTCGCCATAGCCAAAGGCAGCGCTGGGCGTCGCCGGCGTCAGCAACGCATCGACCTTCTCGAAGGCCTGCTCGAAATCGTTGAGGATCTTCGTCCGCACCTTCTGCGCGCGCAGGTAATACGCGTCGTAATACCCCGCCGACAGAACGTAGGTACCGATCATCAGGCGGCGCTGCACTTCGGCGCCAAAGCCCTTTGCGCGGGTCGTCTCGTAGGTGGAGGTCAGCGAACCATCGCCCGAGTGCCGTGCGCCATAGCGGATGCCGTCATAGCGCGCGAGGTTCGAAGACGCCTCGGCCGGCGCCACGATGTAGTAGGCCGGCAGCGCGTACTTGGTATGCGGCAGGGAGACATCGATGATCGTCGCGCCTGCCGCCTTCAGCCAGGCGATGCCTTGGCTCCAGAGTTTTTCGATCTCTTCCGGCATGCCGTCGACACGGTATTCCTTCGGCACGCCGATCTTCATGCCCTTGATCGACTTGCCGACCGACGCTGTCCATTTCGGGACCGGCAGGTGCAGGCTGGTCGAGTCCTTGTCGTCCGCCGAGCACATGACTTCCAGCATCAGCGCCGCGTCCTTCACGGACTTGGCGAGCGGCCCCGCTTGATCCAGCGAGGAAGCGAACGCCACCATCCCGTAACGGCTGGCGCGGCCATAGGTCGGCTTGATGCCGACAATGCCTGCGAACGCCGCGGGCTGGCGGATCGATCCGCCGGTGTCCGATGCGGTCGCAGCAAGGCAGAGGTCCGCCGCCGTCGCTGTAGCCGATCCGCCTGAAGACCCGCCTGCCGTCAGTTGCGTATTCGAGCCCTTCCGCCGCCACGGATTGGTCGGCTTGCCGAAGCGCGACGTCTCGTTCGACGAGCCCATGGCGAACTCATCCATGTTGAGCTTGCCGAGCATCACCGCGCCCTGGTTCCACAAATTCTGCGTGACCGTGCTTTCATAGGTCGGCGTAAACTCGCCGAGAATGTTGGAGCACGCCGTCGTGCGCACGCCCGCGGTGCAGAACAGGTCCTTGATGCCGAGCGGTGCGCCTTCCAGCCGGCCGCCCTTGCCTGCCGCAAGATTCTTGTCAGCGGCATCCGCCATCTTCAGCGCCTTGTCAGCGGTGACAACGACATAGGCGTTAAGATGCCGGTTCGACCTGTCGATCTCGGTCAGGAAAGCCTGTGTGATCTCCTTCGAAGAGAACTTCTTCGCTTTCAGTCCATCGACCGCGTCGGAAAGCGTGAGCTGGGTAAGGTTCGTCATGTCTGTTTCGATCAGGAGGAGCTGGCGAGCATGTTGTGTTCATAGGCGGCGAAGAGTTCGAACATCCGGTCGACGCCGATGCCCTGTCGCTGCTGGGATATCAGCGGATGATTTGGGTCGTTGTCAGGCTGCGGACCATGGATCAGCAGAAGCGGCGGCCCGCCGTCTTCCTGTTGGAACGCCGATCCCATCAGCTTGAACGTATCCGGAAACCCGCTCAACCGGTTCACCAGCCGCGCCTGGGCGCGCGCAGTTTTGTTCAGCCGACCGTTGCGGCGGGCATCGAGATAACCTTCGAAGTCGGGACGATTGAAGCTGGCCCACGCCGCGTACATGAACGCCGCCGGGGCCGCCCCGTTGATCTGAAGCGGCAGACGTACCCGCATCGAGAAATACTTCCCTTCCCAGACGCACAGGTCACGGGACAGGAAATCACCGTCCATCCGCAGAGCATCGTCTGGCTCATAGGTCTTCGAACCTGGCCAACCGAGTGGCGTCTGGATGTGAATCGGGAACAACCCAACATGCCGCTCACCGCACGAGCACTGCATGCCCTGTGCGTTGAAGCGAGCCCATCTCGGATCGTTGTCGGGCGTCATCACAGGCGCTTCTCGAAGAAGATGCTGAGCGGGTGATCCCGGTGCTTGCCGTAGGCGTTGCGTACCGAATACCCGCCGCGCTCATAGAGCCGCAGAGCCTCAGGCTGCCGCGGTCCGCACATGAGTACGAGCTTCTTCACGCCGCGCCGCCGGGCGATGTCCTCCAGCCGTTGCAGCATAAGCTTCGAAATCCCCCGCCCGCGATACGCTGGCCGCACCAGCATGCGCTTCACTTCCAGAGCCGGCAGACCATCGACAGACTCGTGCGCCATCAACGCGCCCGATCCCGCCGCCACACCATCAACCCGCGCGATCACCAGAACTCCGTGCTTCGCCAGAGCTTCCGTGGTCGTCGGAGCGATCCCGTTCTCCTCATCTTCCGGGTAGGTGCGCAGCACGAACGCGGACATGTCGTCGAAGAGCGCGACACTGTCCGGCGCGTGCGGATCTTCTTCCGCCACCGTCACACCTTCCGACTTAGGCGCGGCCGACGCCATCTATTCCACCACCTTGGGTACGACGAAGAATCCGTCCTCGGTCTTCGGCGCGTTGGCGAGAACCTGATCGCGCTTGCCGCCGTCGGTCACGTTGTCCTCGCGCATCGGCAGGGTCATCCTGACCGGCGTGGTCATCGGTTCGACGCCCTCGACATCCACCTCGTTGAGCTGCTCGATCCACGCCAGAATGCCGTTCAGCTCGCCCGCCAGGGGCTCGAGCCTTTCCTCGGGAACGGCGATGCGGGCCAGCCGCGCCACCTTGCGAACAGTTTGCTTGTCGACGCTCACGTGGGACCTCGGATCATACAAGACGTGTGGTAGCCGCCTGCCCTAAACGCCCTCGCCTTCCGCATCAAGCGGATTGCTCCCGGCAGGCGGGAAATGCTTCAGCCGGGCCCGTATTCCCACCACCACGGCATGGCAGTATCGCCCAGAATGAACCGCACCAGAGCCGGATAGATCTTCTCGGCCCTGACACTGTTGCCCAGCAGTACGACGCAGCGCTGACCCACTTCTACACAGACTGCCATGTTGCCGGTCCAGTCATTGTGCCCGCCCTTGAACCAGGTGCGGCCTTGCGGTCCATCGAACGTTACTACGCCAAGTCCTGCGGACAGGGCGATCTCCTGCCCGCGCAGGTCGGTTGCATCCGAGAGCGTCGGGAACTGGCTGGCGGACACAATCGGTAGCTGGGGCTTCACAAGCTCGCTGCGCGATGTCTTCGATAGCCCGTCGCCGCGCACCATTCCAGCCCACAGCATGGCCGCGTCCACGATCGTCGTGTCCATCGAACCAGGCGCGCTTGGGGCGCTGCGCTCGTCGTGCGGCTCAAACTTCCCATCGAGATCGTATCCGTCGGCAAGATTCTTCGCAAAATCCGGCCGCCACTGCATGTCGGTGTTCGGCATGCCAAAGCGATCGAAGAGCCGGCGCTGCATTTCAACGCCGAGGTTCATCTTCAAGCCGTCCTCAAGCACGGTCTGCAGCACATAATAGCCTTCGCCGGAATATCCGTAGCGCTCGCCTGGCTTGCGATGAAACTTCAGCTTCTGGTCTTCCTCCAGCCAGCGGAAGTTGGCGAAGCCGGTCGAGTGAGTGAGAATCCTACGGACCGTAAGCTCACGCCAGCGTTCGTCGCCTTTCAGATCGGCGTAGTCCTCGTAGTCGGGTAACGGCTTCGGCAGGTATTCCGCAATCGACTTATCAAGATCGATCTTTCCTTCGTCCGCGAGCCGCAGCACGAGATATGCGACCGCGGCTTTGGTCAGAGAAGCGCCATACATGACGGTGTCGGTTTCAAGCAGCAGGTTCCTCTCGACGTTGCGCACGCCGTACGCCGCCACATGCACGACCTGCCCTCGATCGATGAGGGCGAGCGCCATCCCCTTCACATCTTCCGCCGCCATCAGCCGTCGCGCTTCACCATCGATCGCCGCAGCGCCCGGCAGCGGCTGGACCGTTGCGCACGCCGCGACTCCCAAAACCAGCCACACGGCGGTGAGGCTTTTCCAGATTGCCGCCAAAGCTTGCTCCTGACCCTTCATTCTCTCGCTAAACGCCCTCGCCTTCCGCATCAAGCGACAACCGGCTAAACCCCGGCCATGCCGCTGGTTTCGCTCACCGAACTGCCCGCAAAAGGATCACTGCTGGGCCTCGACCCGGGGTCCAAGACCATCGGCGTCGCCGGATGCGATCCGGGCCGGATGATTGCGAGTCCACTGGAAACGATCGTCCGGGGCAAGAAACTCGCCCCGTCGCTCGACCGTCTGTTCCACCTTTACGACACGAGAAAGTCTGTCGGCATTGTCCTCGGCCTGCCAATCAACATGGACAATACCGAAGGACCGCGCGCCCAGTCCGCCCGCGCGCTTGCCTACAATATACTCGGCCGGAAGGACGTGCCGCTGGCGTTCTGGGACGAGCGCCTCTCCACCGCGGGCGCCGAACGTGCCCTGCTCGAAGCAGACGCCAGCCGCGCTCGCCGAGCGGAGCTGATCGACAAGCTGGCCGCCGCCTGGATCCTCCAGGGCGCGATCGACCGCCTGAACGAGATCCGCTGAGCCTTAGTTCTTCTTCAGCTTCGCAAGCGCCGCAAACGGGCTGTCCTCCGGCCGGCTTTCCGCGCGCCCTGCCTGCATCGGCTGGTTGCCGCGCGGGGCCTGCCTGCCCGGCTTATTGTCGCCTGAAGAGGGCCTGCCCTGTGCTCCATGCGCCCCCTGCTCGCCGATCGATCCGCTCTTCATCGACAGCGCCACACGCTTGCGCTCGACATCGACTTCCTTGACGCGGACATTGACCACATCGCCCGCTTTCACGACCTCGCGCGGGTCCTTCACGAACTTGTCCGACAGCTCAGAGATGTGGACCAGCCCGTCCTGGTGCACGCCTACATCCACGAACGCGCCGAATGCCGTCACGTTGGTGACGACGCCTTCGAGCTTCATGCCGACCTTGAGATCGGAAATCTTCTCGACGCCGTCCTGGAACGTCGCCGTCTTGAACTGAGGACGTGGATCGCGGCCGGGTTTTTCCAGCTCGGCGAGAATATCGGTCACCGTCGGCACGCCGAACGTTTCGTCGGCAAAGTCGGATGGCTTGAGCGACGACAGGAAAGCCTTGTCGCCGATAATGCTCTTGAGTTCGCGGCCCGTCTTCTCGGCGATGCGCTCCACCACCGGATAGGCTTCCGGGTGGACTGCCGACCCATCGAGCGGATTCTTCCCGTCCATGATGCGCAGAAACCCTGCCGCCTGTTCGAACGCCTTCGGTCCCATGCGCGGCACTTTCTTCAGCGCCGTGCGCGCCTTGAACGGCCCGTTCTCGTCCCGGAACGTCACGATGTTGGAAGCAACCGCAATGTTGAGGCCCGACACGCGCGCCAGCAGCGGCGCGGACGCCGTGTTCACGTCGACGCCGACTGCGTTGACGCAATCCTCGACTACCGCATCGAGCGAGCGCGACAGCGCATTCTGGTCGACATCGTGCTGGTACTGGCCGACGCCAATCGCCTTGGGCTCGATCTTCACGAGCTCGGCCAGCGGATCCTGCAGGCGCCGCGCGATCGAAACCGCGCCGCGCAGGCTCACGTCCAGCTCGGGAAACTCCTTCGCAGCCAGCTCCGACGCCGAATAGACCGAAGCGCCGGCCTCGGACACCATTACGCGTGTCAGCTTGAGTTCAGGCATCTTGGAAGACAGCTCGCCCACCAGCTTGTCGGTTTCGCGGCTCGCCGTGCCGTTGCCGACGCTCACCAGCTCGACGGCGTGCCGCTTCGCCATCTGCGCCAACGTTACCAGCGAACCCTGCCAGTCCTTGCGCGGCTCATGCGGATAGATCGTCGCCGTCTCCAGCAGCTTGCCAGTCGCATCCACCACTGCGACCTTGCAGCCCGTGCGAATGCCCGGATCGACGCCCATGACCACTTTCGGTCCGGCGGGCGCCGCCAGCAGCAGGTCCTTCATGTTGTGCGAGAAGATGCGGATCGCCTCCGCGTCCGATTTCTCCTTCAGACGCTCGATCAGGTCATGCGAGCTGCCGGGCGCGAGACGCGTCTTCCACGCCTGCCGCGCCGTCTCCGCCAGCCACTGGTCCGCCGGCCGGCCGCGATCTGAAATCTTGAACTCGGCCATGATGGTCGTCACGGCCGGATGGCGCTGCTTCTCGTCGTGCGGCAGGTCGAGGTCAACCTTCAGCACGCCTTCCTTCTCGCCGCGCAGGAGCGCCAGCGCGCGGTGCGAAGGCATGTTGGCGATGGGTTCGTCGAATTCGAAGTAGTCGGAAAACTTCGCGCCCTCCGTCTCCTTGCCTTTCACCATGCCGGACGAAAGCTTGCCGCCGGTCCAGACTTTTTCCCGGATCGCGCGAACGAGCTGCGGCGTCTCCGCCATGCGTTCGATCAGGATGTTGCGCGCGCCTTCCAGCGCTGCGTCGCCATCCGCCACGCCCTTGTCGGCGGAAATGTAGGCGAGCGCCTCCGCCACAGGATCGAGGGCCGGATTGGCGAGCAAGCGATCCGCCAGCGGCTCCAGCCCTGCCTCGCGCGCGATGCTCGCCTTGGTGCGGCGCTTGGGCCGGTAGGGCGCGTAGAGATCCTCGAGTTCCACCTTGGTCATGCAGGCGCGGATCTGCTTCTCCAGCTCCGGCGTCAGCTTGCCCTGTTCCCCAATGGACTTGAGAACGACCTGGCGCCGGTCATTCAGGATGACGAGATATTCGAGCCGTTCGGCCAGCGTGCGGAGCTGCGTGTCGTCCAGCCCGCCCGTCTTCTCTTTCCGGTAGCGCGCGATGAAGGGAACCGAGGCGCCTTCCTCGATGAGCTGGATCGTCGCCGCCACCTGGCCTTCACCGACGCCGAGCTCCTTCGCAATAATGCGGGCAATCTCTGCGATGACGAGGGGATCTTTGCCGGACATATCGGATGTTCCTTTGGGGCGGACGGCGCGACTCGGACGGGAATTTCTACAGGCAGTTCGCCTGTTCCGTCACGTTTGCCCTGCCGATCGTTTACAACCGGTTGTTAACGCTGGTTGTTCCGGATTCCCGGCTTGCCCGCCACACCCGCCTGCGTTATGCCCCCCGAAATCACGGGTGATGCATCCATGGCGGCTGACGCCTACGCCTTCCCCCACCGGCACCTCCTGGGGATCGAGGGCCTGAACCGGCTCGACATCGAAACGCTTTTGAATCTGGGGGATCGCTATGTCGATCTCAACCGCCAGAGAGTGAAGCACGCCGGCACGCTTTCCGGCCAGACCCTGGTCAACCTGTTCTTCGAGAACTCAACCCGCACGCAGGGGTCGTTCGAGATCGCTGGCCGCCGCCTGGGCGCCGACGTGGTCACCATGCCGATCGCCACTTCTTCTGTGAAGAAAGGCGAGACGCTGGTCGATACGGCCATGACGCTGAACGCCATGCGGCCGGACCTGCTGGTGATCCGCCACCCCTCCTCCGGCGCCGTGAAGCTGCTTTCCCGGAAGGTGGACTGCGCGGTGATCAACGCCGGCGACGGCACGCACGAACATCCGACGCAGGCCCTGCTCGACGCCCTCACCATCCGCCGCCGCGTCGGCGACATCGGCGGCATGCGCATCGCCATCTGCGGCGACATCCTGCATTCGCGCGTCGCCCGCTCGAATGTCGCCTGCCTCAACGTTCTCGGGGCCGAGGTCCGGCTGATCGCGCCGCGCACGCTGACGCCATCAGGCGCGGAGGACTGGGGCGCGAAACTCTTCACCGACATGCGCGAGGGCCTGAAAGGCTGCGACGTCGTCATGATGCTCCGCCTGCAGCAAGAACGTATGGACGGCGCTTATCTCCCATCCGCCCGCGAGTTCTTCCACTTCTACGGCCTCGACGAAGAGAAACTCTCCCACGCCAAGCCAACAGCTTTCGTCATGCACCCCGGCCCGATGAACCGGGGCGTAGAGATCGAAAGTTCCATCGCTGACCACAAGACGCGCTCGCTGATCACAGAACAGGTCGAGATGGGCGTCGCCGTCCGCATGGCCGTGCTGGAAACGCTCGCGAAGAATGCGCCCGAGATCGGAGCAAAGAACCGATGACCGGCCGCACAGCCATCTACAATGCTCGCCTGCTTGACCCGGCATCCGGCCGTGACGAGAAAGGCGGCATTCTGATCGAGAACGGCCTAATTGCCGACCTCGGCATCGGCATCACCAAGGCCTCGCCGGCTGACCTCCGCATCGACGCCCACGGCAAGGCGCTGGCCCCGGGCCTCATCGACCTGCGCGTGAAGACCGGCGAGCCGGGTGCGGAGAATAAAGAGACGCTGGAAACCGCCAGCGAGGCTGCCGCAGCCGGCGGCGTCACCACTTTCGTCGTGATGCCCGACACCGATCCGGTGATCGACAGCGTCGCCCTCGTCGATTTCATCAAGCGTCGCGCCGATGGCGTGGCGAAAGTGAAAGTGCATCCGGCAGCCGGCCTCACCATCGGCCTCGACGGTCAGAAGATGTCCGAGATCGGCCTCATCAAGGAAGCCGGAGCGGTCTTCTTCAGCAATGGCGACAGGCCTGTCGAGGATGCAGGCGTTCTCCGTCGCGCTATGCAGTACGCGTCCTCGTTTGACGTCCTCGTCGCCTCGCGACCGGATACGCCTGCGCTCTCCAAGAACACCGTGATGACAGCCGGCGCCTTCGCCGCGCGCCTCGGCCTGCGCGGCGCGCCGCCGGAAGCCGAATGGATCGCTCTCGAGCGCGATCTGATGCTCGCCGAAACCACGGGGGCACGCCTGCTCGCCGACTGCATATCCACCGGCCGCTCGCTGAAAGCCATTGAGCGCGCACGCAAGGCCGGTGTGAAAGTCGCCTGCTCGGTCGCCGCCTACTCCCTGTTCTTCAACGAACTCGATGTCGGCGACTACCTCACATACTGCAAGGTACAGCCGCCCTTCCGTGCCGAAGCCGACCGCCTCGCCCTGATCGATGGCCTGAAGCGCGGCGTGGTCGACGCCGTCGTCTCCGCCCACGATCCACAGCCGCCGGAAGACAAGCGCCTGCCGATCGCCGAGGCGGCCTACGGCGCTGTCGGGCTCGAAACGCTCCTGCCCGCGCTGCTCAGCCTCGCCGCTCGCGACGAACTCCCGCTGCTGGCTGCGTTGAAGGCCGTCACCTCCGGCCCCGCCGACCTGCTCGGCTTGCCGCAGGGCCGGCTCAAGAAGGGCGCGCCAGCCGATCTCGTCCTGTTCGACGCCACCGCCCCTTGGGCCTGCGACCGCGATGACCTTTCGTCCCGCTCCAAGAACTCGCCCTTCGACGGCCGCAAGCTCGAAGGCAAGGTCTTGCGCACATGGGTGAACGGCGCGACCGTGTTCGAACGCGGTTGAGGGGCGATGGATATCACTTGGTCTTCATCTGGGATGTCGGTGGTAGTTGATGGCGGCCTGCCGCTCATCCTCGGCTACCTGCTGGGTTCGATTCCGTTCGGTCTCGTTATCACCAGGCTCGCCGGCCTTGGCGACATCCGCGCCGTCGGCTCGGGCAATATCGGCGCGACCAACGTGCTACGCACCGGCCGCAAGGACCTCGCGCTGGCCACCCTGCTGCTCGACTCCGGCAAGGCTGGCCTTGCCTACTGGCTTTGCTACTGGCTGGTAGGCAGCCTCATCAACGGCGGCGCCGAGCCGAAAGACATTACGCCCATGACGGCAGGCCTGATCGGTGGCGCATCCGCCTTCATTGGCCACTGCTTCCCCGTCTGGCTCAAGTTCAAGGGCGGCAAAGGTGTCGCCACTTTCATCGGCCTCCTGCTCGCATCGATGTGGCAGGTTGGCCTCGTGTGGGGTGCTCTCTGGCTGCTGACCGTCGCTGTCCTCCGCATGTCGTCGCTCGCCGCACTCGCAGCCACCGCGCTAGCGCCAGTCGCCGTCTGGTATTTCGGCTATGGCGAGTTCGCGATCGGCGTGATCATCGCCATCGCCATCCTGATCTTCTGGCGCCACCGTGCCAACATCAGCCGCATCCTCGCAGGAACCGAACCGAAGATCGGCAGGAAGAAGCCAACCGAGGCGCCGCCCGGGAGTCCGGGATGAAACGACGCCAGCTCACGGGGGGAGAGCGGGCGGACTGGCTGAGGCTCTCGCGCACGCGCGGGATCGGCCCGATCACCTTCTTCCATCTTTTAGAGCGCTACGATAACAGCGCCGCCGCGGTGCTGGCCGACCTTCCCGCCCTCGCCCGCAAGGCCGGCGGCAAATCCGACATCAGCGCACCGCCCAGATCCGACATCGACCGCGAAATCGAAGCCGCCGCGAAGATCGGCGCGGTCCACCTCGCCGCGTGCGAGCCTGACTATTCCGCCTGTCTCGCCGCCATCGACTCGCCGCCGCCCGTAATCGCCGTGCGTGGCAATCGCCAGCTCCTCAACCGCCCCTCCATCGCCCTCGTCGGCGCGCGCGACGCCTCCGCCGTCGGCCGAAGGATGGCGCGAGACCTCGCCCGCGACCTCGCCGCCGCCGGCTACGTCATCGTCTCGGGCATGGCCCGCGGCGTCGATGGTGAGGCCCATGCCGCCGCATTGGACACCGGAACCATTGCCGCCATCGCGGGCGGTATCGACCAGATCTACCCGCCCCAGCACGAGCAGCTCTACGAACAGCTTGCACAGCGCGGCTGCCTCGTCTCGGAGTCTCCGCTCGGCTACGTCGCCCAGGCCCGTGACTTCCCCAAACGCAACCGCGTGATCTCGGGACTTTCACTCGCCACCGTCATCGTCGAAGCCGCCGAACGCTCTGGCAGCCTCATCACCGCGCGTTTCGCGCTGGAGCAGGGACGCGAAGTGATGGCCGTCCCTGGCTCGCCGCTCGATCCGCGTGCGAGAGGAGCCAACCGCCTCATCAAACAGGGCGCAGCCCTCATCGAGTCTGCCGAGGATGTGCTGCACGCCATGGAAGGCTTCGCCCCGCCCGCCTTCGACGAGCCCCTCGGCGACCGCTTCAATCCAGCCGGCGCGGAGGTGCCGCCAGCCCTCCTCCGCGCCGTCCGCGAGGCCCTCAGTCCGACGCCGGCACACATCAACGAGATCGTCCGCGCGGTCGACGCGCCGCACAGACTCGTGCTCGCCGCGCTCGCCGAACTCGAACTCGCTGGCGTAGCGGCAACCCACGTCGGCGGCACCGCGTCCCGCGCCGTCTGACCCCTTGTGCAAATAAATCTCCCCCTACGGGGGAGGGCTCACGGTCGCATTTCCGCGAATTGACATTCGGGGCGGCGGCCCCCAACTTCCCGCCGCAACCCTCCCCCCAAAGCCTGAATCCATGAGGAAAAATGCAGGTCGTCGTCGTAGAGTCACCCGGCAAGGTCAAATCCATCAACAAGTACCTGGGCCCCGGGTACAAGGTGATGGCGTCCTACGGGCACATCCGCGACCTGCCTTCCAAGGACGGTTCCGTGAAGCCCGACGAGGACTTTGCGATGACCTGGGACATCGACGGAAAGTCGATCAAGCACGTCAAGGAAATCGCCGACGCGATGAAGGAGGCCGACGGCCTCATCCTCGCAACCGACCCTGATCGCGAGGGGGAGGCAATCTCCTGGCACGTTCTCGAAGCGCTCAACAACCGCAAGGTGCTCAAGGGCAAGACGATCCAGCGCGTCACCTTCAACGCCATCACCAAGAAAGCGGTCACCGAGGCGATCGAGAACCCGCGCCAAATCGACCAGCAGCTCGTTGACGCCTACCTCGCCCGCCGAGCGCTCGACTATCTCGTCGGCTTCTCGCTCTCGCCCGTGCTGTGGCGGAAGCTTCCCGGCTCGCGTTCCGCCGGCCGCGTGCAGTCCGTAGCCCTGCGTATCGTCGTCGACCGCGAGGTCGAGATCGAACGCTTCATCACGCAGGAATACTGGCAGGTCGCAACCAAGCTTTCCGTCAATGGCGGCGAGTTCGAAGCGCGCCTCACCGAGCTCGACGGCAAGAAGCTCACCAAGTTCTCCTTGCCGAACGCCGAGACCGCCGCCGCCGCGCTCGCAGCCGTGAAGTCCGGCGCCTATCGCATCGCATCGGTCGAGGCCAAGCCGGTCAAGCGCAACCCGCCGCCGCCGTTCACGACGTCTACGCTGCAACAGGAAGCCGCCCGCAAGCTCGGTTTCTCTGCCAGCCGCACCATGCAGATCGCCCAGCGCCTCTATGAAGGCGTGCAGATCGGCGGCGAGCAGGTAGGCCTCATTACCTACATGCGTACCGACGGCGTGCAGATGGCCGAGGAAGCCTACGCCGCCGCGCGCTCGGCCATCGGCCGCAACTACGGCAAGGACTACCTGCCCGAGGGCCCGCGCCGCTACACGTCGAAAGCCAAGAACGCGCAGGAAGCCCACGAGGCCGTACGCCCGACCGACTTCGACCGCCGCCCCGGCGACGTGCATCTCGAACCCGACATGATGCGGCTCTACGAACTCATCTGGAAACGCGCCGTCGCCTCGCAAATGGAAGCCGCCTCGCTCGAGCGCACCACGGTCGAGATCCCGTCCAACGATAACAAGGTCGTCCTGCGCGCCACCGGCCAGGTGGTGAAGTTCGATGGCTTCCTGACGCTCTATCAGGAAGGTCAGGACGAGAAGGACGACGAAGAAGGCGGTCGCCTGCCCGTGCTCAAGGAAGGCGATACGCCCAAGCTGGTTTCCGCCGAACACACGCAGCACTTCACCGAACCGCCGCCGCGCTATTCGGAAGCCTCGCTGGTGAAGAAGCTGGAAGAGCTCGGCATCGGCCGCCCCTCCACCTACGCCTCGACGCTCTCGACCCTGATCGACCGCGACTATGTCCGCCTCGAACAGAAACGCTTCTATCCGGAAGACAAGGGCCGCCTGGTCACGATCTTCCTGGAAAAATTCTTCGCGCGGTACGTCGAATACGATTTCACCGCCGCTCTGGAAGAAAAGCTCGACCTCGTTTCGGACGGCAAGCTCGCCTGGAAAGATCTACTCCGCGACTTCTGGAAGGAGTTCAACGGCTCGATCGAGGGTGTGGCCGAACTGCGCGTCACCAATGTCATCGACGCGCTGAACGAAGTCCTCGAGCCGCACATCTTCCCACCGAAGACCGACGAAGCCGGCAACAAGCTCGATCCGCGCAAATGCCCCACCTGCGGCACGGGCCAGCTTTCGCTGAAGCTCGGCAAGTTCGGCGCGTTCATCGGCTGCTCGAACTATCCCGAATGCCGTTTCACGCGTCCCTTCGGCGCGGAAAAGCCCGGCCAGACAGACGTCCCGCCCGAGGGCAAAGTGCTCGGCAACAACCCGGAAGGCGTGCCCGTCATTCTCAAGAGTGGCCGTTTCGGCGCCTATGTCCAACTCGGCCCGGATCCCGTCGAGAAGGGCGAGAAGCCCCGCCGCTCATCCATCCCGAACGGTTGGTCAGTTCCCGATCTCAACCTCGAGCAAGGGCTGAAACTGCTCTCGCTGCCCCGCGAAGTCGGCAAGCATCCGGAAGACGGCGAGCCGATCGAGGCCAATCTCGGCCGTTACGGCCCCTACGTGAAGCACCTCAAGACCTACGCCAATGTGCCGGACGTCAACGAGCTGTTCGAGATCGGCCTCAACCGCGCCGTCACGCTGATTGCCGAGAAACGCGCTGGAAAAGGCGCCGGCCGTGGCCGCGGCCAAGCCGCGCCGCCGCTGCGTGAAATGGGCAATCACACCGATGGCGAACCCATCCGCCTTTATAATGGCCGATTTGGCCCCTATCTTAAGCACGGCATCATAAATGCCAACATTCCGCGCGGAGCGGACCCGGCCTCGATCACGCTTGAACAAGCCATCGAACTCGTCGACGCCCGCGCACTAGCCGCCCCATCAACAAAAATGAAGGGCAAACGGAAAGCGCCGGCCAAGAAGGCCGCTGCTGCCGATACTGGAGAAAAGAAATCAACGACCAAGAAGACGTCCGCAAAAGCGGACAAACCGGCAGCCAAGAAGGCCCCGGCAAAACCGAAGCGAGCGAAGGCCACCGCAGACGAGGCATGAGCCGCCCTCCCCGAACAAACGCACCACCGACGCGCGAGATGGTCCTCGACTATCTCGAGAAAAATCCAAGTCATGGGGCCAAGCGCGATATTGCGCGCGGCCTCAACGTTCCGGTCGAACACAAGGCCGAGTTGCGCCGCATCCTCAACGAACTTGAGGAGCAAGGCGCTCTCGTCCGCACCGCCAAGCGCGCCTTCCAGCCCGCCGAGATGCCGCCCCCAACCGGCATCGTGAAGTTCGAACGCATCGACAAGGATGGTGAACTGATCGGCCGAGCCGTCGGCAGGGACGGTCCCTACGGACCCGACATACTGTACCAGGGCAGCGGCGCAAAAGACCGCGAGATCGCCCTTGGCGTCGGCGAGCGCGCGCTGTCGCGCATCACCAAAGGGACCGACGGCGTATGGCGCGCCAAAGCGATCAAGAAGATCGACGCAACGCCCGAGACCTCGCTGATCGGCGTCTACCGCGCCAACCGCTTCGGCGGCGTGGTCGAGCCGACATCCCGCAAGGAGAAGAGCGACTTCATCATCGAGAAAGCCGATGGCCGCAACGCCGCCGACGGCGATCTCGTGCGCATCAATGCTCGCCCTGCCCGCGGCTACGGCCCGCGCCGCGCCAGCGTTGTCGAAGTCATCGGCCGCGCCGATGATCCGCGCGCCGCCTCCATCATCGCGATGCACACGCATGGCGTGCCGGACGAATTCCCGCAAGCCGTGATCGAGGAAGCCAACAAGGCCAAGCCTGCCACCTCTACGCGTGAAGACATGACGCGCATCCCGCTCATCACCATCGACCCGGAAGACGCGCGCGACCATGATGACGCCGTATATGCCGAACCTGATGGCAAGGGCGGCTGGCGCGTCATCGTCGCCATCGCCGACGTCGCGGCTTACGTCCGCACCGGAACGTTGCTCGACCGGGAAGCGTACCGGCGCGGCAACTCGACCTACTTCCCGGACCGCGTCTCCCCCATGCTGCCCGAGCATCTTTCGGCGGATCTCTGCTCGCTGAAGGAAGGCGAGCTGCGCGAGACATTCGCCGTCGAGATGTTCTTCGACGCAGGCGGCCACAAGAGGAAGCACCGCTTCATTCGTGGCAAGATGCGCTCAGCCGCCAAGCTGTCCTATCGCCAGGCCCAGGACGCCATCGACGGCCGGCCGGACACGAAAACACAACCGCTGCTGGAAAGCGTGCTCAAGCCGCTCTGGGACTCGTACTGGACCGTCGACAAGGCGCGGAAGAGCCGCAACCCGCTCGACCTCGACCTGCCCGAGCGCCGCGTGCGCATCGGCCAGGACGGCAAGATCGCGTCGATCTCGATGCGTGACCGCTTCGACGCGCACCGGCTGATCGAAGAGTTCATGATCCAGGCCAACGTTTGTGCAGCCGAAACGCTCGAGGAAAAGCGCGCGCCGCTGGTCTACCGCATCCACGACGAGCCGTCGGAAGAGAAGATCGCCGCCCTCGGCAACTTCCTGCCGACCATCGGTCTTAAATGGACGAAGGGCGAGAAAGTCACCGGCGCACGCTTCAACAAACTGCTCGCTGACGTGAAGAGTTCGGAGAACGAACACCTCGTCAACGAGATGGTCCTCCGCACGCAGGCGCAGGCCCGCTACGCCAACGAGAACCTCGGCCACTTCGGCCTCAACCTGCTGAAGTACGCGCACTTCACCTCGCCGATCCGCCGCTACTCCGACCTCATCGTCCACCGCGCCCTCATCCGCGCCCTGGGCCTCGGGCCGGACGGCGCGACCGACCAGGACATGGTCCGCCTCGAGGAAATGGCGGAGCACGTCACCATGACCGAGCGCCGCTCCATGGCGGCCGAGCGCGAGGCGACCGACCGTTACCTCGCCATCTTCATGGCCGACCGCATCGGCGCCGTGTTCGACGCCCGCATAGCCGGCGTCACGCGCGCCGGCTTGTTCGTCCGCCTCGCCGAAAACGGCGCGGACGGCTTCATCCCCGCCTCGCGCCTCAGCGACGAATACTGGATCCACGACGAGGCGCATGCCGCGCTGGTGGCGCAACGCTCCGGCCAGCGCTACGAAATGGGCATGAACGTCCAGGTGAAGCTGATGGAAGCAACGCCCCTCACTGGCGGCCTTCTATTCTCCATGCAGTCCCCGCCGCGCCCTCGCCGGAAGGATCTCAAGGCGCCAGAGCGAGACACACGCAACTTCCGCGACAACCCCGCGCGCAAGCGGCCAAGCGACGGCGGCGGTCGCCCGCCGAACGTGCGTCATACCAACAAGGGTCCCGGCGGCGGTGGCGGCAAGGCGAGCTACGGCAAGAACAGGAAGCGCAAGGGCAGATGACCAAGCCGTTCGACTCCGATGACGATCCAGCCCAGGTTGCGGCAGCGAAAGCCACCGCCCAGCAGGCCGCGGCGCAGCAGGACCCTCTCGGCGAACACGATCTCATCAGGGCGGAAGCCGCGCTGATCCCCGGCGACCCGCCCGTGCCGCGTGACGCCGCCACGCTGATCCTCTACCGCAACACGCCAGACGGCCCGCGCATCCTCATGGGATGCCGCTCCGAAGGCCACGACTTCATGCCGAACAAATACGTCTTCCCGGGCGGGCGGGTCGACGATGAGGACGCCCTCGTCCCCTCGCTCACCGAACTAGCCGCCGAGCAGCACGAACGGCTCAGCATCGGCGCACAGCGCGCCACGCGCGCCTTCCCGCTCACCGCCATCCGCGAAATGTTCGAGGAAACCGGCGTCATCGTCGGCCGCACCGCCAGCGGCCTGGGCTACGTCCCCGCCGCGTGGACCGACTACTATGCTCAGGGCGCAGCCCCTTGCCTCGCGAACTTCCACTTCCTCGGCCGCGCCATCACGCCGCCCATGCGCCACAAGCGCTTCGACGCCCGCTTCTTCATCGCCGACGCGGACGACGCCCTGATTGACGACCGCCCGCCCATCGACGGCCGCGAACTCGCCGACCTACGCTGGTTCACCCTCGCCGAAGCCGCCCAGCTCGACCTGCCCAACGTCACCCGCTTCGTGATCTCGGAAGTCGAAGCCCGCCTCGTCAAGCAGGAATCTGCCAAGCCCTTCTACCTCTACTGGGCAGCGGAAGGTCACGTCCGCGAACGTATTGGCTAGAACACCGGCCGCGACACCATCAGCCAGACGATCGCCAGCACTGCCGCGAAAGCGGGGAAGCCCGCAATGAACCAGATGCGATACAGCCGATGATATCGCGCCGACAGTTCACTGCCTGATGCGGCCGCCTCGCGCGCCATGTCGCGCAGCTGGTGCTGTATCCACACCACCGGCAGCCAGAACACGCCGACCAATACATAGAGCGCCAGCGACAGCACAATCCATCCTTCCGTCAGCCGCCAGCCGATCTCCATGGCCAGCAGCGCGCCGCTGATCGGCTGAAGCACCACCGCCGTTGCCGTGAATAGCCAGTCCGCGATCACCACCGTCCCCGCCACATGCGCGATCATCCGCGCATCCTTCGTGCGCTGCGCCATCACCATGAAAAACGCGATACCCGCCCCCGTGCCCAGCAGCACGCAGGCCCCGATCACATGCGTCCAGCGCAGGAGATGCATCCACTCCATCAGCGTTCCTCCGCCAGCGCCGCCACCGCCAGCGCAAGCGCCATCGCCGGAAACACTTTCACGAACGGCCCCAACGGATCAGCCCACAGCTCAGGCGTCAGCCACGTCCCCGCCGCAAGATACCCGGCCGACACGATGATCGACGCCCACGCCGCACGCTTCACCCATTTGCGCCACAACAGCCCCCAGCCGATCAGCAGGTCCGCCACGATCCCGGCGCCGACCAGCCACCCGGCCATCGCCCCGTCCACACGTCCAGTAAGTACAGCTTCAGCGGCGTCACGCTGCAGCAAACCGACAATGCCGCTCACCAGCCAGAACGCGGCCAGCGTCAGCACCAGCACCGGAAAGACGAGCTGCGCACGCCCAAACACCCGCTCCTGCGCCGTGGACGGCAAGTCGCGCAGCGTCTCGTCCAGCGACTTCAACCTGAAGCCACCGGCCTCGCGCCACGCCACCGCATCGCCTGCCACGCCATCCGCCAGAGACTTCAGCGCCGTGGTCCGCATCGGCGATCGCCAGCCAAACCACCCCGCGAGATCGGCCGCCCGCCCCATCCCAAAGCCGAGCCAGCGCGGCAGGCGCCACTGCCACGACGCATCGTCCCGCCCCACCCATCGGCGCACCGACTTCACCACATCGCCCAGCGTATGCGCCTGATCCTCCACGAGATCGTAGTCGCTTCGGCTCAAAATCTCTCCAGCCAGAACAGCACGCACAGCCTCGCCCACGTCAGCGCCCGCCACTGTCTGGATACGCGCATCCGCCAGCACGATCGGCTGCACCAGCGGAAAAGCCGCCAGCATCCGCAACAGCGTCGTGCCGCCATAGGCGCCGGCCGAGATCACCAACCCCGGCTTGAGCACGGTCCAGTCGAGACTGCTGGCTCTCACCGCTGCATCTCCCGCAGCCTTGGTCGACAGGAAGCGCGTGCGCGCAGCCAGCGTCGCCCCGCCCGCCGATATCTGCACGAACAGATTCACACCGTGCCGCTTGCACTCGGCCACCAGCGCACGGATGGCCGTATCGTGCACGGCCTTCAGGTCGTCGCGCCGGCCGTCCTGCAGCGCCCCAGCGGCGTTCACCACAGCATCGATGCCCGACAGATGGCTGGTCCAATCCTCCGGCCGCAGCATCCGGCGCATGTCGCCGTGATTCCAACTCAGGTCCGGCATCAACCGGCGGCCGGTTTCCGGCGACCGGCCGAACCCGACAACCTCGTGCCCCGTCCGGCGCAGCGCCCTGACGATCTCCAGGCCCAGCAGACCATATCCGCCCAGAACGAGAACCCGCATCGCTCGCCCCACCTTAAGCGTAACCCTATGATTTCCAAGGTTTTAGCGCAAGAATCCAGACGTCTGCTTGACTCGGAAGCCGCCATCGTGTCCAAGCACGCTTCCGAATTTTCAGACCATCGAGATCGACCAAATGGCCAAGCCGACCAGCATCAAGATCCGTCTCAACTCATCGGCGGACACCGGCTTCTTCTACGTCACCAAGAAGAACCCGCGCACCCAGACCGAGAAGCTCGTGCTGAAGAAGTACGATCCGGTCGTGCGCAAGCACGTCGATTTCAAGGAAGGCAAGATCAAGTAGATCTTCCTCCTTAGCGAGATACCCGAAGGCCCGGAGCGATGCTCCGGGCCTTCTTCGTTTCAGCCCCTGCCCGCGCCTACTTGGGTGCCTCCGGCAGGGCGTAGGCGATGACGTAGCCGCCGAGGTCGTCGCTTGGCTTCTCGGCCTGACCCGCGGCCGGGCGCGGGTAGCGCCAGCTCGGGTTGGGCACGGTGATGACGACGTACTGCTTGCCGTCCTTGCCCATGTAGCTCATCGGCGTCGCGTGAGCGCTTCCGGGGAGCTGGGTTTCCCATTTCACCTTGCCGGTGCGCAGGTCGAACGCCCGCAGCGTCGAGTCCATGGCCCCGCCATGGAAGATGAGACCGCCCCGCGTGGTCATCGAGCCGGACTGCAGCGGCGTTCCCACAATGAAGGGCAGGCCCGACTTGATGCCGAACGGACCGCTCTCCTTCATCGAGCCGAACGGCCGCTTCCACAGCAGCTTGTTGGTGTTGAGATCGATGACGCCGATCTGGCCGTAGGGCGGCTCGAAGCACGGCAGGTCCGTTCCGAGATTCAGGAAGGGCAGCGGCAGACGCCAGTCCGACATGAAAGGCGACGTCGGCGCCGTGAACTTCACGCGCTCGGGCGCGAAGCGCGGATCCGGCGGGCCGCCACGGCCACCACCGCCGCCGCCAAACCCACCGCCACCGCCGCCAGGACCGCCCTCAGGCGCTTCCTCGCCACGCGCCTTGCGCTGGGCGGCCAGCCTTTCGGCGCGCTTGGCGCTTGCTGCTGCACGGTCTTCGCGGCTGACGAGATAAATGCGGTTGCCCATCAGCATGGGCGCGCCCACCAGCAGGCCGTTGTCGGCGTCGACCGAGACGGAGCCCCAGTTGAAGCCGCCGGCATTGCCCGGGTACTGGAACGTGCCGCCCCAGGGCGCTTCATCGCCCACCGGTCCGCCCGGCATGGGCGGCGTGAAGTGGCCATCATAGCGCATCTTCTTGAACTCGACCCGGCACCAGAGCTGATCCAGCGGAGTAAGGCCCCACATGTCCCGCTCCACGCGGTCGGCGCGGAAGTTCGGCAGCGGCGAGAAGGGCTGCGTCGCCGTGACGGTTTCACCCGGCGCCGGATCTCCAGGCACCGGCAATTCCGGCGTGTCGTAGATCGGCACGCCCGTCCGCCGGTCGAGCAGGAAGATCTCGCCCCGCTTGGTCGGCTGCGCCACGGCGGGGATCAGCTCGCCCTGACCGTCCTTGCGCACGTTCACCAGCACGGGCTGGGAAGGAACGTCCCAGTCCCAGATATCGCGGTGAACCGTCTGATAGGACCAGCGCAGCTCGCCCGTCGCCGCATCGATCGCCAGCGTCGAGCTGGCATACTTCTCCGCGTATTCCGTGCGCAGCTCGCCGTCGAAATAGTCGGGCGAGGAGTTGCCGGTGGGTGCGTAGATCAGGTTGAGCTCCGGATCGTAGCTCATGATCGACCACACGTTAGGCGTGCCACGCGTGTATTCGCCGCCTTCTTCAGGCAGGCCGTGATAGCCGGGATTGCCCATGTCCCACGCCCAAACGAAGGCGCCGGTCATGGTGTTGTAGGCGCGGATCACGCCCGAGGGCATGCCGAGCTGCTGGGTGTCGGCCACCCAACCGCCCACCACCGCTATGTCGCCCGCGATCAGCGGCGGCGACGTCACGAAGTACAGGCCCGGCGCGTGCGGGCCCATGCCTGAGCGCAGGTTGATCTCGCCGTCGAAGCCGAAACTGCGGCACGGCGCGCCGGTCAGCGCATCGACCGCGATCAGGCGGGCATCCGTCGTGCCGGTCAGAATGCGTTTCGGACACTCCCCGACATAGTCCGCCGGCGCTTCGTGATAGCCGAGGCCGCGGCAGGTGCGGGCGAAGGTCGAGGCGTTCTCGAAATCGTCGCTGCCGCCAGGCTTGGTCTTGGTGTCATGGCGCCAGACTTCCTTGCCGGTGACCGCGTCGATCGCGATCAGCGTGTTGGCGGCCGTGCAATGGTAGAGAAGATCGCCCACCATGAGTGGCGTGTTCTTATTGTCGTAGGGAACGCGCGAGCGATAGCGCCAGGCTTCCTTGAGGCCGCCGACCGTCTCCACGTTGATCTGGTCGAGCTGCGCGAAGCGCTGGCCCTCCGGGACGTTGCCATAGTTGCGCCAGTCGGTGACCGGCGGTGTCGAGGCGACCTCGTTCTTCGTGCCTTCAACCACCGAATAGCCCTGCACGCCCGCCAGCGCGAGCAGCAGGACGCCGGCAAGGCTGGCGAAGCCGACCCAGCGGCCGCCTGTGTTGACCGGGTTCCCGGCTGTCTTGCCCATCGCCGTGCGATACCAGGGCGACAGGAACCACAGGCCGACGACGATCAGCGCCGCGAGGCGCGGCAACAGCGCGACAAAGTCGAGCCCTGCTTCGAAGATCGACCAGACTACGGTGATAGCGACGACAGCGGCGTAGATCACCGCCGCCCACTGGCTGCGCCGGATCAGCAGCACGGCCGTCGCGACGAGCGCGAGGCCGAGAAGTAGGTAGTAGAAGCTGCCGCCCAGGCCGACGAGCTGGCCGCCCATCCACAGGAGGTCGAAGCTGATCGCCACCAGTGCCGCGGCGAACGCGACGTTGAGCCCGGCTTCCAGGGCCTTCGGCTTCTCCGTCTTATTCAGGATGTCCCGCATCGCATAAGCGCCGGCGCCGACGAACATCAGCGCCGTGATAAGGTAGAATACCAAGGTGACCACATTCGCGGAGTTCACTTCCGGAATATACTGCTGCGGTCCCTCAGGCGGTGGGTTCAGCGCCGATATGCCGCCCCAGATCGCGATGATCGCGATGATCAGGTACAGGGCCGCGAACACCCATTGGGCGACACGTGTCATGCTCTCCTCCCAGCGGTCGCGGTATTCTCGCCCGACTCCGACGGCCCGACCTTTACGTCAACTTAGCGCCTGATTTCGCTGCCTGAAAAGGCGCCGCGAAAGCCTCATTACGCTGGGTCTTTCACAACAGCGTGCGGTTGGCGGCCAAATCCGGCGGATTGTCGCAGGCGGAGCGAGCGGTTTGGACTCGCTTTGCTCGACAGGGAGCAGGGAGTAGCGAAGCGGTATTCCTCTCACCTCCTTCACGGGGTCATCCTTGGACAAGCAAAGCGCATCCCTAGGATCTCGGTGGGCTTGAGTTTCGGGATTGGAGGCGAGCAAGGGCGGCGCGCGGATGCGCGGGGCCGCGGTTGGAGCGACGATACGCCTGAGCGTGTGTGGAAAATCAGGGCGGCAGCGGCAGCAGCAGCAGCAGGGGCAGCAGGGGCAGCAGGGGCAGCAGGGGCAGTGTGGGCCGGCCGGTGATCGGCGGCAAGCAGGACCGGCGCGGCGGCCCGCTCGTGGCGGAGACGCGCGGCGCGGCGCTTAGCGAGGCGCTCGGCGTCCTGGGCGCGGGCGATGAGGCGCGCCATGCGCAGGAGGAGCCGGTCGAGGCTGGGGGCGGTGTGGATGCGGGCGCGGCCGCGAAGGCCGGGCCGATCGATGGGCATCGCCATGCCGAGAAGCTCGCGTGTGCGCAGGCCGATGATGATGTCGAGGACGTGCTCGGCGTCCGCGACCATGGCTTCCGTTTTGGCGCGGGCGTCTGGGTAGTCCGCCAGCCATTGAAGGCTTGCCTCGTCGTCGATCACGCGCACGGCCACCCGCAGGAAGTAGCCGAGGCGATGGGCGTACCA
>JAUYPV010000086.1 GCA_030697555.1 Hyphomonadaceae bacterium | reverse complement strand
CAAAGCCGGTCCGACTGCGAGCGCTTACATAACTCGGGGGAGCGCCGGGCGCCTGCCCGGCAGGGTCTAACCGCGAGCATGGTGAATGCTGATGCGCCTTGCCGGGCAGGCGCCCGGCGCTCCTCAGGGAGAGGCCTATGGCTTCGCCGCCCGCCCCTGCCGGGGATGACCCCGTTGGAGGAGCCGAGGGAAACGCTACTCCCCACTCCCCAGCAAGCAAAGCGGCCTCTACTCCTCGATCGCCGCGTACACCAGCTGCTGCAGTTGCGGCCGGATCGGATAGGCGCCGGACGGCATCAGCTGGGTCATCTGGATGGCGATGAGGTCCTCGACCGGATCGATCCAGAAGAAGGTCGACGCCATGCCGCCCCACGAGAACGTGCCGACCGAGCCCGGCTGCGTGGTGGCGATGACGTCCGTCGTCACGGCCCAGCCGAGGCCGAAGCCCGAGCCGTCCATGCGCGCTTCGGAGAAGGTGTTGTCGCCCATCTGGCGGATCGTCTTGCCGCCCGGCAGGTGGTTCATCGTCATGAACTCGAGCGTCTTCGGCGACAGGATTCGCACGCCGTTGAGCTCGCCGCCATTGGCCAGCATCAGGCAGAATTTGAGGTAGTCGCCAATGGTCGACGCAAGGCCGCCACCACCGGAAAGCACGTTGGGCTTTTTCGCATAGTTGCTGGCCCGCCCCGCCCCGTCGGCCTGCGTGATCTCGCCCGTGAGCGCGTTGCGCGCGTAGCAGGCCATCAACCGGTCGATCTTGTCGTCCGGCACGCTGAAGAAGGTGTCGTTCATGCCCAGCGGCCCGAAGAGGCGCTTGGCGAAGACCTGGTCGAGGCTCATGCCCGAGGCGACTTCTACGACGCGGCCGAGCACGTCGGTGGAGTTCGAGTAGTTCCACTTGTCGCCGGGCGAGAACACCAGCGGCGCCGTGGCGAGGAGTTCGCAGAAGCTTTTGAGGTCGCCGGAGTGGCGTGAATAGTCGATGCCCCGGGCGCGGTAGATCTCATCGACCGGGCCCTGCTGCAGGAAGGCGTAGCTGAGGCCGGAGGTGTGGAGGAAGAGGTCGCGCACCAGGATCGGACGGTCGGGCTTGCGCAACTTCGGCGCTCCAGGCGCGCCGCCATCGAACACCATGACGTCCTGGAACTCCGGGATGTAGCGATGGAGTTCATGGTCGAGGCGGATCGCGCCTTCCTCGAACAGCATCATCGCCGCCACCGACGTGACCGGCTTGGTCATCGAGTAGATGCGGTAGATCGTGTCCTCGTTGATGGGCTTCGATCCGCCCATCTCCGTAGCGCCCTGGAACGACAGGTGCGCCACCTGCCCGCCCCGCGCCACCAGGCAAGCGCAGCACGGCAGCTTCTTCCGCTGGATGTAGCCATCGAAATAAGCCGGAATGCACTTCAGCCGCTCGGCGTTGAGGCCAGCCTCGCCGGGAGAAACAAGCTCTATTGCCGCCATGAGAACTCCTGTGACAGGCCTTCCTAGCGCATCACGGAGGCCCGGAAAAGAAACAGCCCCCGAACCATCCGGCTCGGGGGCAGTCTTCTCGGGGTTATCGGTTCCTGGAATTGCGTCCGGTAGCCGATCGGTTACCCGCCCGGGCCGGAGCCCGGGCGGACGTGTAGATTAGAACTTCTTGGTCAGACCGATTTCGAGGATACGGCCGCGCGGATCGGCGGAGCCGTTGTAGTAGCCGCTGGCCACCTGCAGAAAGGTCGGGTCCTCATCGGTAAGGTTGATGATGGAAGCCCGCAGCTCCAGCTCCTCAAAGAACGGCGCGGTGTAGATGTAAGTCAGGTCGTAAGTGAGGCTCGGGTCCGCCTCGACGCCATACAGCGAGTATTGCGTCGTCGGCGTGGTCTGGATCGCGGTGAGCTGACCAAGCGCATAGCGCTCGTCACGCGAACCGCTGGCGTAGTTGCCGCGCAACGTGACGTTGTGCATGTCGTTGGCCCAACGGAGGGTGACGTTGCCCTTCCACTCCTGCGATACCGACGCGAGGCCGCCATTGCCGAGATTGGTGGTGCCAAGGCGGTCGCCGCCGCCGTCGAACAGGACGCCGTTCACGTCGAACGCGCCCTGCTTGTAGTGCAGCGTCTGCGTCGCTTCGAGCCCGACCGAGCCGACGCCGCCGAACAGGTCGTGCGAGTAGTCGATCTTGTAGTCGAGGCCGTTGGTGACGAAGTACGGGCCGTTCACTTGGTAGAGGTTGACGCCCAGGATCTGCGCCGCCGTCGTCACGCCCTGCGTGCACGCGCCCGTGAAGGCGAGGAAGGAGATGAGACGGGCGTTGCAGTTTGCGAACTGGCCGGCGTTATTGTTCACCGAGGGTGGAAGACCAGTAGCAGTTTCAACAGTGACGCCGCAGGCGGCGGTGCTGCTGCGGTCGGCCTGGCACGGAGCAGTGTTGGCGCCGAACACGTTGGTGAGGATGGTCGTGATCGACGTCGATACCACCTGACCGGTGATGTTGATCTCGAAGAAATCGAGCGAGGCCCGGAGGCGGCCGCCGAAGAGATCGTCGTTCACGTAGCCGACGCCGACGTTGATCGTGGAGTCGTCCTCCGGCTGGAGGCCCGGTTGGGCCAGCGTCGCGGTCGGGACGACCTGGTTGGCGAAGCGCGCTTGCGAGCTGTTGCCGAAGTTGATCGTGCCCGGATCGATGTCGAGGGCGGCCTCGGCGCGATAGTTCGTCGAGTAGGAACCGCGGGCGTAAATGCTGTCCGTGATGTCCCACTTGCCGGCAACCGACCAGATGTCGCCCGTCAGGTCTCCGCCGTTGAACTCTTCATGGCGGGCGGAGATGTTGAAGTTCAGGTTATCCAGCACAGGCAGCGCAACCTCGGTGTAGATCGCGATGTTCTGCGAGTCCGAATAGGCTGGAACGTTCCGCGTCGTGATATTGGCGCGGCCCGAACCGAAGAAGGCGCCGGTGGCCGTGGCGCAGCCACGCTGGCCGACATCCTGGTTCGGTTGAGCCGGCGTGTTGACGACGGCCGGATCCGGATAGGGGCATTCCTGCGTGAGGAGTGCTTCCTCGGCCGGGTTTGTGTCGCGCGCGGCGAAGGAGCGGCGCTCAATCTGGCGCCACTGCGAACCGACCGCCCAACCGATCTCACCGCCAGGCAGCGAGAACCAAGTGTCCGGAACTTCGCCGGAGAGAGTGCCTTCGAACGTGGAGGACTCGTAGATGTCCTCGGTGGTCTTGTCGATCCACAGCCAGTCCCACAGCTCGCGCGAGTTGGCGTAGCCGGTCGGACGCGGCGTGGAGCCGGCGGCAAGGATCGGAGTTCCCGCGTTAAATTGCGGGTTCGCTGCGCCGTTGGCGACGGAGGTCGCGAAGGAGGACGCGAACGGGTTGAACCACTGGCAACCCGCGGAACCCGGCGCCGTATCCGACTGGATGCCGACGGTGCGGTTGAACGAAGCGGCCGAGGTGTAGTCCGTCGCCACGCGATCCTGCGCGTTGCAGTTGGGACCGCCATAGCCAAGCAACGCGCTCTGCAGGCGGGCGATAGAGATATCCGGGTTCTGGTTTTCCTGTTTGTACTGCGAGTACTGGCCGTTCCAGTCGTATTTGACACCCGCCATGAAACCGAAAATGCCCTCTTCGGAGAGGACGCCATTCAGCCCGGCGTTGATGATCAGCTGCTCGCGGTGATAGCGCTCGCGACGTAGGCCGCTTTCGTCGAGCGGCGTGCCGCCGAAGCCGCCGGGACCCCAGAAGATCGAGTTGTAGAGAGCGCCGGTCGTAGGCAGCGCAACCGCAGAAACTCCAGTTCGCATGTAGAAATCGTCGATGAACGGGTTGCGGACAACTGTGGGGGTAGCCTGACCGGCTGCGTTGTAGACGTTCACCTGCACCGGCGTCACGTAGTAGCAGCTAGACGTGCAGAACGGCGAAACCGACGCATCGGTAGAACGGCCGGCCGGCACACCGGTGGTTGGCGCCAGCGGGATCTGGCGGAAGAAGTTCTCGTTCTTGCCCCAGCTTACATCGAAGTGCGCTTCCATCGTTTCGGAGATGTCGGTGTTGAACTCCGAGTAGAGACGCATCCCGTTGTGCTCTTGCACAGCGTCGGTGAAATCGTTCCGGTTGAAGCCACAACCATTGAGGGCGGTGGCGTTGCCCTGCTGGGCCTGGTTGATAATGATGCCGCCGAGCGCCGTGCAGTCGGCGTCACTGCTCTGGTCCCTGATCGTCGTCGTGCCGACGCCAACCGCGCCTGCCAGCGGCGCGCCGACCGAGACCGGAGCTCCGGTGAGGAAGTTGGTCGAGGTGTGGAAGCGGCCGGGGTTCTGCGGGAACAGACGGTAGATCGACGGATTTTCGTCGAACGATTTGCTGTTCCAGCTGAGCTCGCTCGCAAGCATCGGATCTTCATGCTCGTACTGCAGCGAGAGCAGCACGTTGCCGGCGTCGCCAACCCAGCCGGTGAGGAATTGCGCTTCATATGCCCCATCCGAGCCGTCATAGAACCGCTTCTCGAGCGTGATCTGCGGCGCGTCGATATCGCGGCGGGTCTTGAAGTTGATGACGCCGCCGAGAGCGCCGGCGCCGTAGGTAGCGGACGCCCCATCCTTCAGGACTTCGACGGAGCCGAGGGCTTCCATCGGAACCATGTTGATATCGGCGCCGAACCCGCCGTTGGCGGCGGCCGTGCGGCGGCCGTTGACGAGCACGAGTGTGGCGGACGAACCGAGACCGCGAAGGTTGGCGTTGGTGAAACCCGAACCCGTGGGAACTTCGGCGGTCGCCTGGCCGAAGCCGAGGTCGTCACCAGAGGTCACGGAGAGAGAGCGGATGAAGTCGCTGGTGCTAGGCGAACCCTGCCCGGCCAAATCGTCGAGCGTGTAGACCTCGACTGGTTTAGGCGCGTCTTCCGGCGTCGTCGCGATCAGCGAGCCGGTGACGACGACCTTCTCGCCTCCGCCGGCGTCGGCCGGTGGCGCGACCTGGTCGACGGTTTGCGGCGCCGTTTGTGGTTGGTCAGAAGCTTGTTGTGCGAAAGCTGATGCGAACCCCGACGTACCCATCAGCAGCGCGAGCGCTGACGCGCCGCGCAGTTTCTTGATTTGCATTATTTCCTCTCCCCTTGCGCCGCCTCTTAGCGGGCAACGCGGCGTCACTATGGACCAATCAGTCATGTTGACAATACAGGCTGACCAGCTTGTTTTTGTGCGGATGCAACATCGCGGTTCGACGCGGCTGCGTCTTTCAGGTTACACAGGCGAGGAAGAGATCGATAAAAATCGCATCTTCGAGCGCCAGAGCGCGGTGTGCTGGGGATTAAGATGGCGGACGCCGGTCAGGGCGGACAGAAAAACACAAAGCGCCCGCAGCGTCGGCGCAACGTCGATCGCTCTGCCGCGACGCGATCACAAATTCTTGACGCGACAATTCGAGCGTTATCCGAGTTCGGCTACGGCGCCGTGACAAACCATCTCGTCGCCGAACTCGCTGGCGTGAGTCGCGGCGCGATGATGCATCACTTCCCTACTCGGCAGGATCTTCTCGTCGCCACCGTCGAGTATGCTTACGGCAGGCTCTCCGAATATCGCGCCGCGCAGTTGGAAAAGCTGAAGCCGGGTCTGCCGCGCTTCCGCGCGCTCATCCATCTTGCCTTCGACACGGCGACGAGGCCGCCGGGATTCGCGGTCAACGAGATACGGTCCGGCTCGCGCAGCGATCCCGATATCGCGGAAGCGGTGACGCCAATGATGACGCTCATCGCCGCCGACTATGGCCGGTTCATCGGCCGCCACGTGCGCACGGCCGGCATGGTTCCCGACGATGAGATTAGAGGCTTGGCCGCCGTCGCGACGATGGCGGCGCGCTCGATGTCGATCAACAGGTTTACGCATCCGAACGAGCAAATGGCGGACAATATCTACCTTATGCTGATGCACGCCCGCGAGCGGATCATCGCTAGGCAGCTTGGCGAGGGCGCCGCGTGGTCGACCGGGGAAATCGAGCGGCAGCTCAAGCAATTCCGGACGAAGCGCTCCAGCCGCAAGCAGGCTTCTTGACCCAGGCCGCAGCGGCGGCCAACGGCGGCTACGCGGGATAATCGGGCTAGGCGCGCAGGCTCTGTTGCTGTTGCGGCACACCGCGCTCCAGCAGTTTCAGGAACTCGGCGGGGGGCATGGGCTTGGCCATCAGGTAGCCCTGCGCTTCGTCGACACCGAGGCTGGCGAGGAAATCCCACATGTCCCGGGTCTCGACGCCTTCGGCGACGATCTTGAGGCCGAGGTCCTTCGCCAGACGCACGCTCATCTCGACGCTGGTGCGCGCGAACGGATCGATGAGCGCGTTGCGCGTGAAGGTCTGGTCGATCTTCAGCTCGGTGAACGGATACATCTGCAGCCGGTCGATGTTCGACGCGCCGGTGCCGAAATCATCGACCGAAAGCCCGAAGCCCTTGATGCGCAGGCGCGCGAAGATGTCGAGCGCCTCGGGACCGTAATCGAAAAGGCGCGTTTCGGTGACTTCGAGCGTCACCTGCGATGCTGGAATACCGGCTCCTTCCACGGCACTGGCCATGATGTCCGGGAAGTCGAGACGCTTGAGCGACACCGGCGAAATGTTGATCGAGACCGGCAGCGGCCGCCCTCCAACGAAGAATTCGCGCGCGTGCAGGGCGACGATGCGCGTCATGACGAAGGTGAGGTCGTCGATGCGATTGTTACGCTCGGCGAGTTCGACGTAGTGAATCGGGTTTGCGTAGTCGGTCGATGTGACCGCGATGCGCGCCAGCGCTTCGGCGCCCGAAATGCGGCCATCGGCCATCGACACCTTGGCCTGGAAGAAGGGATGCAGCCCGCCGCGCTCGATGGCGGCGTCGAGCAGGCTGACCGTCGCCGGCTTCTGTTCGTGGCTGGGCTTGGGTGTGGCGAGGCCGCGCGAGAGGATTTCCGCGAGCGCCTCGTCCGTGAGCGGCTTGCGGATCGAGCCGAGGATGTTGAGGCCCTGCATGCGGGCGAGCTTGGCGACGCTGTCAATCACCGGGTTCGGCTCGCCCGAGATCACCACCACCTTGCCAGGGAAGCGCCGCTCGGCGAGCGCACGGATCAGGCTGACCCCATCGTGCGTCGGCATGTTGAGGTCACAGGCGAGAAGATCGGGCGCGAGGCCGGCGTCCAGTTTTGCCAGCGCGGCGAGGCCGTCTTCGGCCATCGCGACTTCGGCGCAGCCAGCGTCGAGGAACAGGTCTTCGGCCAGTGCGCGGAACACCGGATCATCGTCGACGATGAGGACCTGCCTGTAGCTCATATCTCGAAGCCGCCGCTGTAGTCCCCCCCGCCCCATACCGTGCTGCCAGAAGACAGTGAGGATACCGCTAACGGAACCCTGTCATTCCCGGTTAGCGGCCTGGGCTAGTTGTCGCCGATCAGCCGGACGGTGGGCTTCGCCTTGTTGCCGACGCCGTCCGGCACCGGAATCGGTGAGTTTTCGTAGTCGGTGTTGAGCACCAGTTCCGGGCCCTGCTTCATCTCGAACTTGCGGGCGATGATCACCGTGTAGTCGGACTGGTCCGCGATCGGATCCTTGCTGTCGATCAGTAGCGTGTTGTTGGGAAGATAGATCGTGCCCACGAGTTTGCGGGCGTTATCGCTGGCGATGCGGTGGGGAAGGCCGAGGAGCCTGTCGCGATCCTCGAAGAACAGCATACCCGCCATGTCGCCGGTCTTGGGCGCCGTAAGCGAGATCGTGCTGGAAGGTCCGAACTGGATGGTGGAGAGCAGGCCGGTGAGAAAGAAGCCGACATTCTCTCCCTGCAGCTTGCCGCCGGTATCCACAGTCAGCGTGCCGTTGTTCATGATGTACGTGCCGGGCTTCAGCGTGACGTCACCCCCGAGCTTCACGTTGATACCGCCGCAATAGACGCCCGGTTCGAGCGTCACCTTCCCGCTCAGGCCGGTGATCAGCACGGTCAGCAGGTGATCGCATTTCAACAGGCCGACCTTGGGCTCCGGCCGGTCGCGCAGCGGGTCTTCCAGTGGCGGGCAGTCCGTGATGGGCTTGTTGGGCGACACGGCGGACATCGCGCCCGATACGCCCCCGGCGACGCAGACCAGATCAGCCTTCACCCGCGCAAGGCTGTGCAGCTTCAGCGAAGCCTTGTTCTTCGAATTGGAGTAGATGGCGCAGTCCGTGGCCGTGACCCTGGCCTTGTCCTTCATGTCGAGCGTCGAGGACTCGGTGGGCGACAGTCCGATCATGCAGACGTAGCCGCCGCCGGAGACTTCGGCGGTGGCTTGCGCGCCGATCGCGCTGACACCCTGGGCGATCGGGCCGGGGAAATAAGTCTGCGGTTTGGCGGTGATGCTCACTCTAACCGCCTTGCCGTCTTCGATGATCTCGGCGGTCGTCTCATGCGGCATCGCGGTGTAGCTGGCGTCGACGAACGAGGTCGCAACGGCCGCGACGCGGCCGTTGGTGCCCTTGAAGACGATGAGTTCCTGCGCGGCGGCGATGGCGGCGCGATCGGCCACGCCCTGCAGCGTCTGTTTCTGGTTCTGGAGAGACATGTAATCGACGATGCCGCCGATCACGAACGTGGCGACCGCCATGATGCCAAGCATCATGATGGTCATGTTGCCCTTCGAGTTTGACCCGAAGCTTCTCACGTTCACCCTACCTCCAAAGACACAGACTCTGTTGTCGGAGTCCGCACTGGATCGAGGGTTACACTGCCAAAACATCTCTAATGAACAGTTCACCTAGTCCGGTGAAGTCAAGGAACACGTTGAACTTGAACAGCGTGGTTAACTGGACCGACAGACAAATGTGCGAGCCTTGAAGACGTGGGGAAACAGCGCTCGTAAACCATGTCTTCTTTTGCAGTTCCGCTTCGCCTGTCGATCAGGTTTCGTCTCTCGCTGGTCATTGCCGGCGTGATTTTCGCAGCCGTGATGGCGACGGCGATCGCCGGCGGCATGCGCGAACTACGGCGCTCGGCCGATGCACGCGCTGAAATGCTTGAGGCTGCAGCGTCTGCATATTCAGCTGCTTTGGCCCAGCCCCTGCTCGACCGCGACCGCGCCGCCGCTTTCGAACACATGCGCGGCATGCGCGACGTGCAGGCCGTCATCTACATGGCGCTGAAAGATGCCAGCGGGAACATTGTCGCCCAGCTCGGCGCCGGCGCTTCGGTACGCGGCAAGACGGCGGACCTGCGCAAGCTGGCCGGACTGGACCTGCTGAACGCAGACCGTGGCGCGGTGTCGATGGACGTGGTGAAGGGCGGCGAGACCATCGGTTCGCTCACCCTGCTCGCCGACATCACCGACCTGCGCGAAGATCTCGCAGCAACACTGGCCTGGACAGCGTTTGTAGCCCTGATCGCCATCATCGGCGGCGTCTCGATTGCGCAATTCTCCATCGCGCGCGTGACCAGGCCCATCCGTGAGCTCGCTTCCGCCATGGCCGACGTCGGAGCAAAACAAGATTTCTCGCGCCGCGTGGCGCCGTCGAAGCGGCGAGATGAAACTGGCGTGCTGGGCGAAGCCTTCAATGGCATGATCGACAACATTCGCGAGCGTGACGTGGCGCTGGCGAAGCACATGGAAACGCTGGAGCAAACGGTCGAAGAGCGCACCCACGACCTGCGCCTCGCCAAGGAAGACGCGGAAGCCGCCAACGCCGCTAAGTCCGACTTCCTCGCCACCATGAGCCACGAGATCCGGACGCCGATGAACGGCATGATGGTGATGGCCGAGATGCTGGCGGCCGCTGACCTTTCCACCCGCCATCGCCGCTACGCCGAGATCATCACCCGCTCCGGCGCGAGCCTTCTCACCATCATCAACGACATCCTAGACCTGTCGAAGATCGAGGCCGGCAAGCTCGACCTCGAGGCGATCCCTTTCTCGCCCGAGGCGATGATCGAAGACGTCGCCAGCCTGTTCTGGGAAAAGGCGCGCTCGAAGAACCTAGAGCTGGCCGTCCACATCGCGCCGGATGTTCCCTCGCTCGTCATCGGCGATCCGGCGCGCGTCAACCAGGTCGTGACCAACCTCGTCAACAACGCCCTCAAGTTCACCGAGACCGGCGGCGTCGTTATCCAGCTTTCGGCCGAGAGCCGCGACGACCGCGCACGCCTGCGCATCGCGGTGATCGACACGGGCATTGGCATCGAGCAGTCGCGCATAGCCACGATATTCGAGGCGTTCAGCCAGGCCGACCAGTCGACGACGCGGAAGTTCGGCGGCACCGGCCTCGGCCTCACCGTCTGCAAACGCCTGGCCGACGCGATGGGCGGCGAGATCGTCGTCACCTCCACGCCCGGCAAGGGCTCGACCTTCGCTGTTCTGGTGGAGTTGCCGGTCGAACAGGCCGCGCCAGTGAAGCCTGCGATGACGGGAGCGGCCGTCGCGCTCGCCCTGCCCTCGCCCCTGCTGGCGAAATGCATCGCGCGGGCGCTGAAGGATATCGGCTGCGAACCGCGCCTGATTGCATCGCCGAAGGAAGCGCGCAAAGGCGAGATCGTGCTGACGCAATCCGACCTGCTGGCGAAGCAGGGCGGCGTCGCGGGCGCTTTTAACATCTGCCTCACCGATGTGGGCGACAACCGTGTCGACGCGCTGATCCGCGATGGTGTAGCGGTGGACCTGCTGCCATTGCCGCTGGGCCGAATGGCGCTGTGGGAGTTTGCCGCGCGGGCGCTGAAGGCCGAATTCCGTGGCGTGGTTGCGTTGGCGGCGTCGACAGCGGCCGTCCAGACCGAAACCTTCGGTCATCTTTCCATCCTTGCGGTCGACGACAACGCTGTGAACCGCGAAGTGCTGCGCGAGGCCCTGCTGAGCCTCGGCGTCGAAGCCGACTTCGTCAGCAATGGCGTCGAAGCCGTCGAAGCGGCGAAAACCAAGGCGTACGACGTCGTGTTCATGGACGGCTCCATGCCGGAGATGGACGGCTTCACGGCCACCAAGCTGATCCGCGACCACGAAGGCGCAACCGGCGCTCGTCGCGCCTACGTCGTGGCCCTGACGGCGCAGGTGCGTGGGGCGGATGCAGAAGCCTGGGCCGCCGCCGGCGCCGATCGCCACATGACAAAACCCTTCACCTCCGCCCGCCTGATGGAAGCGCTGAAGACGGCGGAGCCCAGGACGGCGCGGCCAATCGCGCTTCCCTCGGCCGAGCCTCAGACGCCGGCCGAAGCCGCCTTGATCGACGACGAAGCAGTCGGCGGCATGGAAGCTGTCTCGGCCCGCTCAGGCCGGGATGTGGTCGCCAAGGTCTGGAAGCTGTTCCTCGCCCAGGTCCCGGATGCGGTGGCAGGGCTGGAAGTGTTGGCAACCGAGGGTGACCTCGCCGGCCTTTCGAAACAGGCGCACTTCCTCAAGTCGATGAGCCTGTCCTCCGGCGCGACCCGGCTGGCGGCGCTTTGCGAAATCATCGAGCACGACGGCAAGTCAGGCAAGGCCGACGTAGTCGCCCAGGCCATCCGCGTTCGCTCGCTGGCGGACGCCACTTCGGCTGAAATGTCGGCCCGGCTGGCCGTTCGTCCTGCCGCCGCCGCAGGCTGACCTCTCCCCTTTAGGGCGAAATCTTCCACAAGACCAATTGCATGTAACGCAGCTGGCGGCGGGTTGACCTTGCCGCGTGCGGCGTGGGATTGCATGCAAAGATGGTTGGGAACGGTCTATCGCGACTCCGTGAAGCTTAAGCTCGAAGACTCGCGGCCGGTCTGCAACTAGTGTGATTTCGCCTTTAGTGCTGGACGTTACATGACCGTTACGCCCAACCAACTACCGAATGCCCTCAGCCCTACCACGCTGGCGGAGGTCGAACGGATTCGGACTTCAGGCGTGCTCGGCGCTACCGGACGACTGGTCGAACTGTTCGACTACCTTGTAACGCGCTCTGCCGAGGATCGGCCGCCGAAAGAGGCAGAAATTGCTCTCGCCGTGTTCGGCAAGTCCGACTCGGATTCGATGCGCGATGACCCGGTGGCGCGCGTCTACATCCACCGCCTGAGGAAGCGCCTCGACGATTTCTACCTCCGCAATGGCACACCATCTGGCGCGCGGCTCGATATTCCCAAGGGCGACTATCGCATCGTGTCGACCGATCCGGCTGCGGTCGCGGAAACGCCAGCGATTGTGGAAGCGCTCAAGACTGGGCCGACCGTGCTCGCGGCTGCGCCCAAAGCCCGCAAGGTTCGCTGGGGCATGATGGCGGCGGCATTCGCCGCCGTGCTGGTTGCCGGCAATATCGGCGCTTGGGCGGTGCTCTCGCAGCCGGCCGCGGACAAGACAGTCGACATTACCGAGACCGGCGTATGGTCGGAGATCGCCAACAGCGAACGGCCGCTGCTCATCGTGGTCGGCGACTATTATGTGTTCGGCGAATACGAGGAACAGCTCTCGCTGAAGCGGCTGATCCGTGACTTCTCGATCAATTCCAAGGAAGACCTGGTCCAGCATTACCGGAACGATCCGCAGGGCTTCGATCAGTATTCCGATGTGGCGATGCAATACCTGCCGCCGTCCGCCGCCTACGCCCTTGCCGACCTCGCGCCGATCATGCGTTCGCGCGCCGATGTGCAGGTGGTGCTGGCCTCCGAACTCTCGCCTGACCGGCTGAAGACGGACGACATCATCTATGTCGGCCTACTGAGCGGCATGGGCCCGCTGCGCAACCCGGTGTTCGCGCAGTCCCGGTTCACCTTCGGCGAAAGCTTCGACCAGATCGTCGACCGTGATTCAGGTAAGAAGTACACAAGCGAGGCCTTCCTCGCCGCGCCGCAGGACACGATGTACCGCGACTACGGCTTCTTCTCGACCTTCAAGGGTCCGGGCGGCAACCGCATCTCCATCCTGTCGGGTTCGCGCGACACGGCCGTGATGGGCGTGGCCGAGAACCTGACCAAGGTTTCATCGCTGGCGGAACTCGAGAAGAAGATGCCCGCGGGCGGCGATTTCGAAGCGCTGTTCGAGGTGAAGGGCCAGAAGCACGTCAACCTCGAGACGCGTATGCTGGCGGCCTACCAGCTCAGCAGCCCGGACATCTGGCGCGGCGCCGACGCCAATCCGGTCAAGTTCCCGACCGAATAGTCGAACGCCAACAACTGGTTTTCGGGAAATGGTCGCTGCGGGGCCCTTGGGCGCCCGCAGCAACAGTGTCTTTCGGAACGTCCTTCACAGGAGGAGGAGAGCGAAAGGCCCATTCCGAACGGGACTATTGGCCTCCAAACCGCGGGGCCTCGTAAGTGAATTACCGTGTCGAAACCCGTTACACCCTGCGTTACACGCCGGATTCGAATGAGGTTTCCAAGCGCGGACCCTTCGATATGCTGGCGATATCCGCGCCGGTCGCGAGGGAGGCTGCCCTGACCATCGAGTCCACACTTACGCGGCGCCTCGTCATGCTGTCGCCGATCGCCCTTGGCGCCGCTGCCTGCGCCTCGCTCCCGTCTGGGCCTCCTGCCGACGATGTGTTCCGCAACATCGCGACGCTTAGCGAGTCGGTGCATTCCGGGGTCGCCTCGCTCGACGGCCAGCGGCGCCTCACCGTCCGACTTTGCCGCTACCCGGATCTTGGCCTTGCCTGGATCTGGGTCCACGCACGAACGCCGGCAGGCTTCTTTTCCTACGTCGAGCACCTCGCCCCCTGTGGTCGCAGTGCGACCCCTGTGGAAAGCGAGAGCGTGACTTATGCCGATGCCGACCGCCGCATCGTGTTTGTGCGAAATGGGCCGGTCACGAAACCTGCCGGAGCAAAGATCACCGGCGCCTGCAAGGCGTATCGCAGCGCGCAAAGCCGCCTTGGCGACGGAACGAACAGGCTGGAGTTCGCCATCGATTTCACGCCTGCGCGTTTCTACAGCGGTTTGAACGCCGGCCGGACGGAAGTTTTCGGCCGCTCGCGCGCCAGCGTGACAGTCAACGACGAGCGTTTTGACATTGAAGGACCTGCCCAGTTCCACGAGCAGCGCCAGACCAATCCGCGTTTCACGCAGCCCTTTGCCTACGGTACGCTCTGGGGAGAGGATGCAGCCTCCACGCTGCTTGTCACCGCGAACCGTCGAGACGGGTATCTTCTCGAAGGCGACAAGTCAGAGGAGATCGAGGCGATACGGCTCGGCCGGCCCGGTCAGCGGCGCACGCTGAGCCTGCATCTCGCAGGCGGCCGCACCCTCGAAGGAACGGCGACGCTCGTTCAATCCTACACAATACCGATCGTAGGCAATGTCTGGCGAGGCCATATGATCCAGGCGGAGCTGGGCGGCCGTACCTACTTCGGCAGCATCAACGACTATCTTTCCGACGCCGTTCCGTATTCCGACTAAGATGCCTGGAGGGTCCGCCATGCCGATGTTCCGCGCCGCCGCAATAGCCTTTGCCCTGCTCCTGGCGCCCGCCGCCCACGCACTCGACGGCAAGCTCGTCCATGTGAAGATCGACTCGAAGAACGTGCCCGGGCCGGTGGACATCGCCGTCTACACGCCGCCGGGCTACGACGCGAAACGCGCGCAGGCCTATCCGCTCATCATCCAGCTGCACGGCGGTGGCGGCTCCAGCGCCAACATGACCGCGATGGCCGAGACGCTGGAGGCGGGCATCAAGCAGGGGCTCGTGCCGGCGTCAGTGTCGGTCATGCCCTCGGCGGGGCGCTCCTTCTACATGGACTATCGCGACGGCTCGCAGAAATGGGAGACGTTCATCCTGGCCGACCTGCTGCCTCACATGCGCGGCGGCTACAACGTGCCCAAGGGGCGCGAAGGAACGCTGATCACCGGCATTTCGATGGGCGGGATGGGAAGCCTGCGCATCGCCTTCAAGCATCCCGACGCGTTCCAGGCCGTCGCCAGCATGGAGCCGGGAATCGAGCCGGCGCTGGAATACAAGGACATCAAGCTGCGCGACCGCTTCTGGCGCGACCAGGCCTTGTTCGAGGCCATCTACGGCAAGCCGGTGGACGAGACGTACTGGGCCGCGAACAACCCGGCGACTATCGCCTCGAAAGACCCGGCGCGTCTTGTCGGGCTCGGCATCTATCTCGAGGCGGGCGACCAGGACATGTTCTTCCTCCAGCACGGAACCGAGTTCGTTCACCGCATCCTGTTCGATGCAGGCATCTCTCACGAATACCGGCTGGTGCGTGGCGCGGAGCATGTCGGCCCGTCCATCGTCCCGCGCTTCCTCAATGCGATGGACTTCTTCGGGCGCGTACTGAATCCGCCGAAGAGCTGGACGGAAGCGCCTGCGGTGACGACCGCGCGGCAGCGCGTCGACAATTTCAAGCGCGGCGCCGGCTATCCGATCAACCCGGTCGACCCGCAGCTGCTACGAACGCAGTGACGGCAGCCTAGGCCGCGCGCTCGAACACCGCGGCGATGCCCTGCCCGCCGCCGATGCACATCGTCTCCAGGCCATAGCGGACTTCGCGGCGATGCATCTCGTTCATCAGGTTTGCGAGAATCCGCCCGCCCGTGGCGCCGATCGGATGGCCCAGCGAAATCCCCGAGCCGTTGACGTTGAGCTTGTCCGCGTCGTTCCAGTTCCAGCCTTTCAGCACGGCGAGCACCTGCGGTGCGAAAGCTTCGTTGAGCTCAACTAGGTCGATGTCGCTCCACTTGAGGCCGGTGCGCTGGAACAGGCGCTCGACAGCCGGCACCGGCCCAATGCCCATGCGCGAGGGCTCGACGCCCGCCGCCGCCCATCCGACGAACCAGCCCATAGGCTCGAGCCCGAGCTTCTCGAGCTGGTCTTCGGCGACAACGAGGCACGCGGCCGCCGCATCATTCTGCTGGCTGGCGTTGCCAGCCGTCACGACGCCGCCCTTCTCGATGGCCTTGAGCGCGCCGAGGGATTGCGGCGTCGCATCCTCGCGCACGCCCTCGTCCTTCCTGAAGACCACCGTATCGCCCTTCTTCTGCGGCACGGAGACCGGCACGAGTTCGTTGTCGAACTTGCCGGCCTTCCACGCCGCCGTCGCACGCTGGTGGCTGCGCGCCGCGTATTCGTCGCAAGCCTCGCGCGGGATCTGGTAATCCTTGGCGAGGTTCTCTGCCGTCTCGATCATGCCGGTGATGACGCCGAAGCGGGAAATCGGCTGCGACATCACACGGCCGCGCGCGAGGCGATCGTGCATCGTCACCGAGCCCATCCGCGCGCCCGAGCGCATGTCGGTCGTATAGTACTCGACAGTGCTCATGCTCTCGACGCCGCCGGCGACTACGACGTCGGCAGCTCCGGTCTGCACGAACATGGCCGCATCGATGATCGCCTGCAGGCCCGAGCCGCAGCGGCGGTCGAGCTGGTAGCCCGGCACAGAGATCGGCAGGTCCGCGGCCAGCGCCGACCAGCGCGCCACGCACGGCGCCTCGCCGCTCGCATAGCCCTGCGCAAACACCACATCGTCGATCCGCTCGGGATCGATCTTCGTCCGCTTCACCAGCTCCTTCAGCACCACGGCGCCGAGATCGCCCGCCTGCATCGAGGCAAGGCCGCCCTGGAACTTGCCCACCGCCGTGCGGATCGGGCTGACAATGGCGGCGCGGCGAAGGGTCTTGGACATGAGTTCATTCCTTTGAATCGCGGGCACAATAGCGGCGTCCCGCGCGGCGGCAACTCGTCTCGCCGGGGGCTCCCTTCGAACTGGCGTCAGTAGCCGAGCGCAGCGACCAGTGTGGCGCCGGTCATGTAGATCAGGATGAGCGATCCAACGGTCCACAGCGTGGCGCGGACGTCGTGAATCTGGGCGGTAAGATATGCCGCGAAATGCAGGAAACGCGAGACGACATAACCATACAACAGCCATTGCGCGAGCCAGAGCGGCGGTGACGTCAGAACATAGAGAAACCCAGCGGCCAGGAAGAACGGCAGGTTTTCCAGGTCGTTGAGATGAATACGGCGAATGCGCTCCACCTTTTCGTTCGGCGCGAGTTGGCTGGGATCGGGCTTCGGATTGACCGGCGTCTTGCGAATATCCTCGGGCGCCCGGAAGCCGCCCTTCACCTGCATCATGCGCACGACGGTCAGCCACGACATCGCCACGGCCTTGAGAATCATCAGGCACGCCGCGATTGCGTAGGTCGCGAAGACCGGATTCTGCAAGCTGACCTCATTCATGACTTGTCTCCCCTACCTTTCAGAGCCCCAACACGCCCGCCGTGCGTTCGACAAACCAGAAGGCGGCCGCCGATCCGATCACATAGACGGGCACGCGCCACGCCCATTTTGGAGACGCGGGCGCGAACCTGCCCCACAGGGCCATCGTTGCCAACACGGCGCCGACAAAGAGAAGCTGCCCCGCTTCCACCCCCAGATTGAAGAACAGAAGCGCCAGCGGCGCGGCATCCTCGGGAATTCCGATCTCGCGCAACGCCCCGGCAAAACCGAAGCCATGCAGCAGCCCGAATGCGAACGACGCCAACCACGGCAGTTGCGCCGTGAGGCTCTCCCGTCCGGCGCGAACCCGCGCAATTTCGATCGCGACGAACATGATCGACAGCGCGATAGTCGCCTCGACCGGCGCACTGGCAAGCTTCACCCAACCGAACGTCGTGCCCGCCAGCGTCAGCGAGTGCGCGACCGTGAAGGCGGTAACGGCGCCGAACAGCCGCTTCGGATCGCGAACCAGCAGCAGGAGGGCCAGCACAAACAGCAAATGATCGAAGCCAAGCAGGATATGCTCGACCCCAAGGCCGAAATAGGTGGCGGCAATCTCCGTCCATGGCTGGCGCGCCGGAATCACGGCGGTCGGGTTCGACGGCGTGAGGCGCAACGTCTTCGGCGAGCCTTCGATGGGCTCGAAGCGCAGGATGGCGTCGGTAAGCGTTTGCTGGAGATTCTCGATGACGATTTGCTTGCCCACCAGGCCGCCCTCGCAGGCAGTCCGCCAGCGTTCGATCACGGCGCCTTCGACGAGCATGGCGCGCGGGTCCCGGGCGTCCGCACACTCCTTTGGCAGGATGACGTTGAGCGCCAGCCGCATCTCCCCTTGCGCAGGCGTCTTCCAGAGCATGTCGTAAGTCGCCGGCTCGATCTCGCGGATTTCAAGGAAAGCGGGACGTATCTCGTGCGCCATCGCGACGGGCGCAATGCCTATCGCCGCAAGCAGCCACACGAACAGAAGCCGCGCAGCGCGCATCATTCGCTGACCTCAGGCGGCGCGGGCTTCGTCTTGGGATTCGGATTGGGGGCGGAGGGCAGGTCCTTGTAGGGTTCGGGCCAATCTATGCTGATGTCGTAACGCTTGCGCATGCGCGCCTGGAAAGCGTCGCGAGTCTCGTCGCGGCGGCCCTCGATCAGGTCGGAGCGGATCTTGTCGCGCACATCCTCCAGCGTCCCTGCCCGTCCCGCCTCCACATCCACCACCAGCACGACATGCTCGCCGAACGGCGAAGCGATCGGGCCGAACCAGCCTTCGCCCGCGTGGCCGAACACCGCGGCGGCGAAATCCTCGCCGAACAGATTGGCGACGCCCTCTTCCGTGGTGAGCGACATTGCCGCCGGCAGCATGGAAGGATCGCCTAGCTTCGCCGGGTCGCCGCCGGTCTTGAGCTTCGTGAGG
>JAUYPV010000079.1 GCA_030697555.1 Hyphomonadaceae bacterium | reverse complement strand
CGAGCCGGAGCGCTATATCCGCCGCCATGCCGAGCGGATCGCGCGCGAAGCCGCGCGCTGCTTCCCGTGCGCTGTTGGTGTTGTTGTTGTTGATGTTGTTAGCAACGCTCTTCAACGCCGGGCTGGAACCACGGAATGGCTGTCCCCGGCTGGCGGCTTGCCTGCGTCACCGCACATCCACCCGCCTTAGCTTATCCCCAGCTCAGGAAAACAAAGCCCGCAACAACCTGCTGACCTCGTCAGCGAGAACGCGCCCATGCGCACGAAATCGTGCGCCAGTTGATCCCTCCCCTCCCTGCGCTATCAGGGACCACAGACTCAAGAGGATCGCCCCCTATGACCTCCCGCTTCATCGCCGCCATCGGCTTCGCCGCCCTGCTCACCGCCTGCGGCCAGCCCGCGGCCGACCGTGCGGCATCCGCCGCCCAGCCCGACCAGACAGCGCAGCAGGCCCCCGCCATTCCGCCCCCGCCCGCCGATCCACTCGCCATCGGCACGCAGGATGCAAAGGACGATCTCTACTGCGCCGGCATCATCTTCATCGAGAACCCATCGCCGCCTGACGCGCTCAACCCGGTCGACGAAGCGGTTCTCCGGAAGGCGCAGGTGCTCGGCATCAACCTCGGCGAATCCGGCATCAACAAGCTGGTGACCCAGAAGGCCGCGCACGCCACCTACGGCGCGCTGATCGCCGACGCCTACACGACGCAGGCGGCCGCCGACCTCAAGGCCAAGAAGCCGCGCATCTCGCTAGAAGACTGCTACGCTCGGTCGAGAGCGCTGCCACCGGTAGAATAGACAATGAAACTCCGCCCACTGCAGATCGTCGGCCTTGTCGGCCTCGTCGTCTTCGGCAGCATCCTCGTATTTACTCTCACCAAGCCGAGGCCCGATCCCTTCACCGTGCCCGGCGCCATGCCGCTGAGCGACGCACTGCCGCCGCCGGCGGAGTACATGAAACCACCGCCGCTCGACCTCGCCACCACGCCGCCCGCCAACCCGATGGAAGTCGGCTCGCAGGATGCGAAGGACGACCTCTATTGCTCGGGCGTCGTGTTCGCAGTCCACCAGTCGAGCAAGGACGACATCGCCTCGCCCGAAGCTGACAAGCGTCGATCTGCCGTCATCGCGCTTGCAGTCGCCGGCACGGGCAAACTCAAGGCCGAAGGCGTCGCCACCGATCTCACCACAGGCTCGATCGCCGACGCTCACTCGGAAAAAGCACTCGCCGACATCACCTCCAACGTCCCACGCATCACGTTCGACGCATGCATGGGGCGGGCTGCCGCGCTTCCGCCAGAGCGTGCAAATTAACTTCGCGGCAACTGAAAACCTTGGGGCCCGCCACTTTCCGCCACAGTCCCGGCCCGAAGCGCTGGCGATCTCTCACCCTCAATGAGAGGGTCCCCGGATGAAACTCGCCAAAAGAATCCTGCTCTGGAGCCTCAGCGCGATTCTCGTCTTCGCCGTGGGCGTCATCCTCTACAACGCCTCCTGGTTCGATGCCCCGCACGGCGATGGCCACATCAAGCTCATCGCCCATCGCGGCGTGCACCAGACGTTTTCGAAGGAGGGCGTCGAAAACGACACCTGCACCGCCGATCGAATCTATCCACCGACGCACAACCTCATCGAGAACACCCTGCCCTCGATGGCGGAAGCGTTCCGCACCGGCGCGGAAGTCGTCGAACTCGACGTCCACCTGACGCCCGACAAGCAGTTCGCCGTGGTGCACGACTGGAGCGTGGAGTGCCGCACCAATGGCGAGGGCGTCACCGAACAGCTCGAGATGAGCTATCTCAAGACCCTCGACCTCGGCTACGGCTACACCGCCGACGGCGGCAAGACCTTTCCCTTGCGCGGCAAGGGCGCCGGCATGATGCCGACATTGCCCGACGTCCTCACGCAATTTCCCAACAAGCAGTTCTTGATCAACTTCAAAAGCCGTCGACCCGAAGAAGGCGAAGCGCTCGCCGCGCTCATCGCGGGGCACCCTGAATGGCGCAACGCTATCTGGGCCAGCTATGGCGGCGCCGAACCGACTGCGAAAAGCATCGAACTCATTCCGGACCTTCGCGGTTACACAGGCCGCTCGATGATGGACTGCATCATCGCCTACGAGACGACCGGCTGGACCGGCGTCGTGCCGAAGCCCTGCCGCAATACCATCGTCGTCGTCCCTTCCAACCTGACCTGGGCCGTGTGGGGCTGGCCGCACAAGTTCACAAAGCGCATGGAGACCGCTGGCTCAAGCGTGATCCTGCTCGGGCCATTCGAACGCGGAGATGTGGGCACACGCGGCATCGATTCGATCGAGGAGCTCAAGCAGGTTCCGAAAAAATTCGCCGGCTATGTCTGGACCAACCGAGTCGAACTCATCGGTCCCGCGCTGGAGAACCAGGGCCGATAGCCCAAATTACTGATTGGGATTGACCGGCCGCGGAACGCGCGGGGCTTCGTCGATATACTTCTGCTCCAGCGTCCGCGGATCGCAGACAATCAGCGCCGGGGTTACATCGGCGATCTTCCAGAACTCGCTCTTCTCGTTCGCAAAGCGCGCGCATCTTTCCTGGATCGGCCTGCCGATCTCCGGGTCCGCGAGCGCCGCCGTCGCATGCCGCAAGGCTTCCGAATACCCGCCCGCATAGAACGCATCCGACAGCATCACTCCGCCATCAGGCGTGGTCACTTTCAGTGACAGCGTGTCGCCAGCCCCGATCGCCTTCAGCAGTTCCGGCAGCGGCTCATCGCGAAGATTGCGCGGCGCATAAAGCCACCACGGCTCGAAGCCGCGCCTCACCGCGTCTTCCTTTTCAATCGACTCGAACACACCGATGCCGGCGGAATACCCCGTATAGAGCACGCCGCGCTTGCTGCTGATCTCGATCTTCGCGCCGGTGTCGCCGGAAGGCCATGTCAGGCCCTCGATCCACGCGGCGGTAATGTCCGCAATCTCTTCCTGGCTCTTGCCTTTTTCCGCGCCCGGAACCGTCAGTACGAGCTGAGCCGAACGGAAGGACAGGAAATACGGCTCCGGCTTGCCGCCGCCCGGCGTGCGATATTCGATCGACAGCGTCGAACGCCGCGCCTTGTTCGCGCGCAGGTTCGATGGCGCCTCGTCGATCGACAGAGGCCGCCCCGCCGCGCCGCCCTCTCCGCGTATTGCATAGAGGCTGAGCGTAAGCGCCGCCCCATAGTCCTGCCCGCCTTCCTTCACCACGTCGGCGGTCTCGACAAAGAAGTCGGCCTGGTCGACGCGGCCCGAAGCCTGTCCGACGCCATGTCCGAAATCGCTCATCGGATCGCAGCTCGGCGACCGCAGGCAGTGCTGCAGCATCACGGGCCAGAGGGCGCCGGGATCGACTGCGCCCTCGGTCACCTTCAGGGCGCCGACTTTTTCTTTCACCGGCTCGCACGCCGAGAGCGCTACTACGGTCAGAATCGCGATGAAGGTCCCACGCATGTCCCCACCCTAGCTCAGTCGTTCGCCGGATCGTAGCTGTAGATCCAGTCCTGCCGCGACCGCACGAAAGCCGGCAGCACCGTATTCGCCACTCGCATCGGCCCATAGGTCGCCGCCTGCGTCGCGAAATTCGAGCGGTGGAACACGCCCATGTTGGACCGTGCACTGGTCAGCACTTTGGCCGTCCGCTTCTTGCGCTTGCTCTCATAGGCTAGCAGCGCTGCCTCCGGCTTGTCCGTCCCGCCAAGACAGCGCGCCAGCACCACGGCATCCTCGAGCGCCATCGCCGCCCCCTGGGCCTGGAAGGGCGGCATTGGATGGCAGGCATCGCCCAGCAGCGTCACCCGCCCCTCCGACCAGCGCGCCAGCGGATCGCGGTCGAACAGCGCCCAGCGGTGACAGGAACGGGCCGCCCCGATCACGGCCGTCACGGGCGCTGCCCAGCCTGCGAACGCCGCCGCCAGTTCCTTCTTGTCGCCCGCCTTGTCCCAACCTTCTTCCTGCCAGTCGCTTTCCTCGATCACGCCGACGAAGTTGATCAGCGCGCCGCCGCGTATCCTGTAGGTCACAGCGTGCTTCCCCGCCCCCGCCCAGACTACCGCGGCGTTCGGCAGATCCGGACACGCTTCGATAGGCGCAATCGCCCGCCACGCCACGGCGCCGGTGAACCGCGGATGCTCCGCGCCGAACATCAGCCGCCTTACCGTCGAACGCATGCCGTCCGCGCCCACCAGCACGTCGGCCCACATGATGTCGCCGGTATCGAGCCCGATCCTCAGCCCCGCCGGATCCGGCTCCCTCCGAAACGCCGCCAGGCGCGCATCGAGTCTGATCTTCACACCCGCGCGCTCGGCAGCGGTCTTGAGAATGTCCACCAGATCGGCGCGATGAATATGCAGATAGGGCGCACCGTACCGTTTGCGGGCCGCCTGCCCGACCGGGATGGTGAACACTTTTCCGCCCGATTTGCCGATCCGCAGCTCGAGCGCCTCCGGTTCGGACGATACCGCTTCGGCCGCTTCCGCGACGCCCAGCGCCGCCAGGCCCTTCATCGCATTGGGGCTGAGCTGCAGGCCTGCGCCGACCTCACCGATCACGCCAGAACGCTCGACAACCTCGACTTCATGGCCCGAACGCGCAAGCGCGAGCGCAGCGCTCAGCCCGCCAATCCCCGCTCCGGCAACCACGATCCTCATGCGCAGCCGGATAGACCTGTCCGCTTGCGACGTCACCTGCATACGAAGCAGGCTGCGTGAAAACCTCGCGCGCACGGAAGCCACAACCGTGCCTTGATCTATTGCGAAATGGTCACCTGCGCGGGACGTGTCGTCAGGTCTGGAGACCGCGCGAGGGGCATGCCTTGTCTCTGCTGAACGCGGCTGTTCGGTCTGTTGAAGCAGGCGCCAGGAGTCTGGGCCGGTTCTTCCTTGGGTTTTTCGCGCCGTCGACCGATTCCGTTGTTAATGCGCGCCGCCTGGGCCGCATCTTTGTCGCCCTCGCCCTGCTGATCCCCGGCACCGTCTTCGTCTGGTCGCTGTGGGTGTCGCGGCTCTGGGAAAAGCCCGTTCTCGAGCGGCTCGCCTACGCCAACGAGCGCTCCATGGGTGTCGAGATTGTCGATTCCAGCGACCGCTATCTCGGCATGATTCATTACAAAGCCGATCCGAAGTTCGACTATGTCGAGCCGCACGACATCGAGAACGCCTCGCCGCAGATGCAGGCAACGATCGACGCGTACGAAATCCGTCCCGATCACAAGACCATCCATGTCAGCCAGGCGGAAACGCCGCCCTATTTCTGGAAATGCCTTGTCTATCTCGAAGACCGCGCCATGGGCACCTGGCGCAATCCTGCGGGCATCGACTTCTGGACGGCGTTCAAGATTCCGCTCAACGGCGACGGCGGGTCCACCATCCCGATGATGATCTCGCGCCACATGCGCAAGACGCTGCCTGACCAGAACGAGCCGGTGCAGTCCAAGATCTGGCGCAAGCTGAAGGAGTGGCAGGAAGCGCCGGCGATCTGGCGCGAACTCGGCGAACCCAACAGACAAGCCGGCCTCAAGGCGTGGAGCGCGCAACATGTGGCGCTCGTCACCAACCTTGGCGGCGCCGCACAGGACATCATCCCGGATGTCTATGGCGTCCAGACCGCTGGCCGATTGCTGTTCGGCTCGACCATCGAGAAGCTGACGCCGGCGCAACAGATGATGCTGGCCGCCGCGTACCGCCGCCCGCTGATCCCCTATCGCGCCGTTACAAGTACGTCGGATGACCCCGCCGTTCAGGCGGCAGCGCTTCGCGCCGAGCGGGCGAAGACCCGCTGGGCCGATGTCGCCGATCGCGCACTCGCCTGTGTCGACGCAAAATCCGGCATCGTTCCTGCCGCCGAACGCCAGGCCATCGCGCACGACATCGATGCGCTCAAAGCCTCGCCACCGCCCGTCGCCCTGGACAGCCAGCTTCTCGCCGGCGCCGCCGTGCTGTTCCAGCCCGATCGGATCGACCAGCTCGCCATGCGGCTTGAGCATCCCTATTCGCGGCTGCGCATCGTGCTGCCGCGGCCGCACCGGCGCTTCGTCGTCGACCTTCTCACCGATCGCTTCGGCCGCAACTGGCGCGATCAGGTGCGCCGTCTCGAGTTGACGCTCGACATGCCCGCCGACCTTCGCTTCCAGCGCACGATGGACGAGGCGTGGGGCAAGTTCGAAACGGTCAACGACAATGGCTGGCTGCTCGCCCCCGCCAGCGCCGATTCCATGGGCTATGTCGTCGCCGTCGCCGATGATAGGGGCCACATCGTCCGCTTCTTCGAGGGCGGCGCCCCGCGCCAGGATACCGACGGCGTCAGCATTCCACGCTTCGAAGGCGGATCGGCCCGCTATCCCGGCGCTCTTCCCGCCGTGGCGGTGGACGATATTCCGCGCGCCTGCCCGGCTGGCGTGAAGAAATCGAAGGCCCCCTGTCCCTATGCGCCACGCACCGAGGCCTTCCCGCGCCAGGGCCGCGATCTTGCGTCGGTCGGCAAGGTGCTGGCGTCCATCGCGCTGGCTGATTCAGGCGCGACCCCGACCGCCGGCGTCGTGAACGCCTTCGCCAAGTCCGACAACGTCGCCATAGAAAAAGCACTCAGCTCGATCGGGACCGGACGCCTGCGCCAGATCATGGCAGCCCTCGACATCCGCGCCCCAGATGGCGAGACGCCACTGCCTGTCGCCGTCAGCCGCGGCTTTGTCCGCGCCTCGCCGCGCGAAGCGCACCGCATGATGAGCCTTGCGCTCGCCATGGCCCGCAACAAGTTCGACGAGCCGGTCTACCTGCCGACGATGATCGAACGCTATGACCAGTTCGACACTGCCACGATGAAGGCATCGACCCGCTCGTCTCCCGATGATCTTGACAGCCCAATTGTTCCCGCCGCCCTCTTCTCCGGCGAAGGCGGCCCGTCGAACGAGGCGATGTCTCGCTTCGTCCGCGAAACGCTCTCGGCGCCGATCTGCAAGGGCGGCACGCTCAAGTCGCTGTCGAAATGGTGCCCTGGCCAGCCCAGGGGCGTCCAGCTTCACATCGCCAAGTCCGGCACCCGCGCCAACGCGTCGGGGGAAACCGTCGACATCTGGATCGCGGGCGGCGTCGTCCTCAGGGACGGGCGCGCCTTTACCTACGTTGTGCTGGCCGGAACGGGCCAGCCCAGCCTGCCCTTCCATTCCGGCACGCTCAACGCCTCCAGCGCAGCGGGGTTGGTGGATGCACTGCTGAACGACCTTGCGGCCGAACCGGCGCCGGCCGCTTTTATGCCCCCTATGACATACGCCCGGAAACCAACTCAGAAAACGTCAGCCAGGTAACTCCCCCATGGTCGACCAGACACCTCCCCAAACGCCTCCGAAAGAGAAGCGGCCCAGCTTCGTCCTCACCGGCCTCAAGTCCGCGAGCGACGGCATCTCCGCGCGCCTCGCCACCCATCGCGAAAAAGTTGGCGGCCGCGAATTCGTCCGCCAGATGACCTACTGGCTGCTGCTGCCAACGGCGTTCTACACGACGTGGCACGGCATGAACGAGATCGTCTCGTTCAACTACCCGACCGCGGGTCTCATCACTGTCTCGATCACGCTGCTCGTGGCGGCCATGCTGTTCGTGCTGATGAATTACACGCTGTCCGTCTTCAGGTCATACGATGGCCTGCCCGCGCGCATATCCTCGCTCGCCGTCTACACGCTGACGGCTTTCCTGTCGGTCGCCTTCGCTTTCTCTTTCTGGTGGACCGTCCTGTCCTCCCGCGACCGCACGGCCGACCAGACGCAGCTCGGCGCCGCCGCTATCGTCTCGATCGCCACCAAGGCGCAGGCTAACCTCGCCTCGCTCCAGGGCAGCCTCGGCGACCTTGCGACCTATTCCAGCCAACGCGCCATCGAAGAGGAAACCCGGGGCCGCACCTGCGGCGATAGCTCCCCGCCGGGCCCGGGCCCGCGCCGCGACCTGCGCAACAACGACGCCAGCGAATTCGGCAGCGCATCAGCCTACATGACCACCTTCGTGGTCGGGCTGACGCCGCAGCTCGCCACGCTGGAAACAGCGGCCCGCCAGGTCGACACCGAGGAATTCCGCCGCGCCAACGACACGACGCGCCGCCAGACCATCTCCTCGATCAACCAGGCGATCGGCTCGGTCGGCGCCCAGCTCACCCGCGCGAAGACGGATGAGCGCTTCAAGAGCTTCGAGAAACAGTTCAACGACCGTATCACGCTTGGGCGCGGCTTCCCGGCGGGCGGCAAGATCCTGACCTGCCCCGACCGCAACCTCGAATCCTCGCTCAACGCAGCGATCCGCTCGATCCACAACGTGGCGGCGATCCAGGATTTCTCTGGCTTCCGCATCCAGGTATTCGAAGGCGGCGAGGCGACGATGTATGCCTTCCAGACCTTCCTCAACACCTTTCGCAGCTTCATCGTCGGCGAGCCGCAAGACCGCGTCTCGACGCAGACCGCCCGCCAGGATGTCGGCGAGCGCGGCGATGCGAAACCGGATACCGACGCAGCCGCCATCGCCGCCGCCGGCAATGTCGAGCCCGGCGTCATCACCGGCACACAGTGGTTCTCCTTCTTCCTTGCAGTGTTCATCGACGTCGGCATCGCCTTCGTCGGCTTAGGCAAAATGCGCGACAAGAACGAGATACTCCGTTCGGCGGTGAAGGAAGCGAGCGACGCCAAGAATGACGGGTTGTTCGATGTCCTCGAGGCGATCAAGCAGCCCGGCTCTGGCCTGCGCGAACAGGTCGGCCCCTACCACGTCACTGTTTTGGGCGAGGACTATCTCGTGACGCCAAACCAGCCCGAGAAGGAGCCGCGCATTTCGGCCTTCCCGATCGCGGCGTTCTCGGTTGGCCGTCTCGCCGCCCTGCTCTCCGCAGCTCGCCTTGCGAAGGAAATCGCGCCCAACAACCTGTTCCTTCTGGAGCTGGTCCGGCGCGTCGACCGCAACCTTTCGGCGCACGGCCATCAGGTCGACGAGCTGTTCCCGGATCCCAAGCCCCGCAAGGACGATGAACTCGTGCTCGGCGGCGGCATGGCGCCGGCGATGAACGCCTCGGCGCCGAAATGGCTGTCGGACGCAACCAACAGCGTGCTGCGCTTCGCCGGCAACGTCGTCGTCGATCCGCGCGCGCAGATGCTCCGCCGCCGCTACCGGTTCTTCCGCGCCAGCAGGGGCGTGTTCGACAATCTCAGCCTGCAGACTGTCACACGTAACATGTGTCAACCGCCAAACATCTGAACTGCATACGATTTGAGCCTGTTTACGGTTTGACAATCAGACACCGGCAGCTTCCGCGCTAACCCGTGGAGTGCCGCATGCGCGTCGCCGCCGACCGTTCGCATCATGTCGAGGATCGTCTCGCGACGATCGTCGAATTCTATCTGCGCGACGGCGGCGGTGTTCCGCCGACCGCGATCGCCCGCGATATGTCCTCGGCCAGCGTACGTGCGCTGGTCGCGAACCGCGACGCCATTAAAGCCGCCGGCATCGCCCCGCAGGTCCTGCTTCTCGGCATGCCCGAACCGCAGCACCGCATCTCCTCCGACCACATCTGGCTGCGCGTCGTCCCGCGCATCATGTCGACCATGCTGCGCGAGGAGCTGCTGGTCGGATCGTCTGTCTGGTTCGGCCATTCACCCACGCCCTATACCGGCCAGCGCGGCGCCGACTTCACGCTCATGCGGCTCAATCGGCAGGAGCTGAAGGGCTTCAGCCTGGTGTTCGAAGGTCTCTGGAACGCTTCCTCGGATGTCGGTCCGGTGCTGCGCGCCCTGCCCGCCCCCAAAACGGAAGCGCTCGCCGCCTAGGGCAGCGAGCGCAATTCACGCCGTTTCGATTTCAGCAGCCTGATGGGTCCAGACTCTAGTATTGAGCCTTCAGCAACAGGACTTCCATCACGCGCCGCGCATTGTCGGGCTCGATATCGAGCATCGTAGCAAGCTGATGGAGGAACTCGCCCTCGGTCTTCAGCAGTTGTCCGTCCGACAGGATGATGTCCACGCAGTGCGCAAAGACGGGCAGGCACATGTCTGCGGGCAGCGTCTCGCACGCCTCTTTCAGCGCATCGGGACGATTCTTCAGTTTCTCGTTGACCGCGTTGTTTGCCGCCGCGAGGTCTTGCGGCGAAAGCGTGTTGAGGGCGCGAGACCGGCCGGCGACCTGCTGGATGGTCGCCACTTCGGCCTCATCGAAGCTGCCGTCAGCCATGGCCGCCTGGAACATGATGCCAAGGAAGGCTTCCGGTATCGACCAGCCAGTATTCCGGTGACGGAAACGGTCTGCGAGTTTGGTCACGTCGAAGGGCGATTTCTCAGCGACAGCGAACTGCTGGAAAACGTTGACGGCGGCACGTTCGTTCTGGGCGGGGCCGAGGGCCATTAGAGTCTCCAACCGATAGGCTACTAAGCCGGAATTTTTGACGCGTATGAGTGAACTGTCGGGACTATCCTAGCACTTCGTCACATCGGTGCAGGGGCCGGCAGGTTTGGGCGGCGGCGCAGCCAGGCCCAGCCCATCGATCCGTCCCTTCAGCGTTATCAACGAGTTTACCTGGTTGTCGAGGCCGGCCTGGACCTGGTCCTTGCTTGTACCGGCCCATTTCGCGCCCTCGTCGAAGGCCGCCCACTCGGTCTTCAGCAGGCGAAGACGGTTTCTCACATCGGCCTCGCGCGCCTTCCTCTCGGCTTCCGGCAGGCCCGGCGGGCTGATCGCTGCACGGATATCGGCCTGGAGCTGCCCGAAATCGCGCTGCCTCTCGGCGATCCCTCTGTACTCGCCAACCAGGCTCTGGAGATTCGTGAGTTCTTGCTGCTTCTTCGCGGTTTCTGCAACCGCACCATCGCGCGCTAGCTCGGCGGCTTTGACACGCTCGATAATCGAGTTGTCGACCGGCACGGGACGCTCCAGCACCGTAAGGTAGACAATGAAAGCGACGGCCGCGATCAGCGCGCCGGCCAGCAACACGGTCCAAATGACAAGGCCGTTGCGGCTCTTCCTGGCGTCATCCAGCTCTCTTTGCGAAGGGACGTCCGCGAACACCTTCGGGCCAACGCGAACCGGAACCTTGTCGCCCATAGGAACAATCGTCGCCATCCCAATACTCCCCTTAGTCTCGCCACTTATTCATATCGTCGAAGTCGCGCCAAGCACAAACTACCGTTTTACTGCCAGCCTTTTGGCCTGCAGCCCAACAGATCGAGCGTTGCATAGAACTTCGTAACATCCGCCGGAGCAACCGGCGCCGGTATATTGCAGCCGGGTGTCGGCTGTCTCGACTGGGCGCTGTCGGCGATATCTTCGCCCGCCCGCAACATGTCGGCCAGCTTCGGAACTGCGGAGCCTTGTCCTTGCTCCAGCCAGTCGAATGTGACTTCCCCAATGGTCGTGCCCCGAGCCTTGAAGGCCTCTTCGGCTTTCCCGAGATGCCCGAGCCATTCAGCTCTGGCGGTGTTTATGCTTCCGCGACAGTTGGCCTGCTGAGCGGTGGCGCACACCAACGGAACGAACTGTGCGCGGCGCAGGTAGTACAGCCCTTCAAGCAGCTTGCCTTCCGCGCCAGGCTGACCCAGGCACACCCTGTTGGCGTCCGCTTCGAGTCCTAACGTCACCCGGTCGCCATTGCCGATGAAGGCGATGCAGGCGATCCGCGCGGCGCCTGGCACGCCCGCCCCCGCTTTCTCGGCATGCTGCACCACACTCATCCAGCCGGAGCCAGACTGCTGGATATCCCGCGCGTCGAGCACTCCAAGATAGTAGTGAGACTGAGCGATGTAGGCGGCCTGATCGGACGTGCTTGTCGCCGTGCCGGCAGCCTTGGTGAACGATGCCCGGGAAGACTTCGGATCGGTTGATTTGAAGTCGAGCATGCCGATGTGGAAATAGGCCTCCGCTGTGCCGGGCAAGCGAGCCGCCTCTAGCAGCGTCGCCGCTTCGGTCCACAGCTGACGCGCAGTCGTTCCGCCGGATGCGTTTACGCCGCCGCCCTGCAGGAGACGCGCTTGTTCCATGCGCGCCTTGGCCTTTTCAGCTTGGCCGAAAGCCGGGTTGTTGCCCGCGTTGGCGAACAAATCGACATAGGTGTTGTACGCGGCCTGACGCTGGCCGGTCGTCTTCTCGATCTCGGCAAGGCTGACATACCACTCGGGAGTCTTCTGAAGCTTGATCGCCTCCCGATAGGCTTCGGCCGCCCTCGTGGCGTCGCGCGCCGCCATAAGCTTCGCTTGTCCGGCCCAAGCCGTGGCGTTCACCGCCGCCGACTTTCCTGTGTCCTTGGCGGCCAGATCGTGAACCGCCTGGTAGGCGCAATAGGCTTCGTCCCACCAGCCGCCGGAGTTCGGTTCATGCTGGGCAAGGAAGGCCGCCGCATCGCCCACGCACGCATGCGCCATGATCTTGCGGTCACGCTGTTTGACGACATCGGCGCACGCCTGGCGGGCGCCTTTCACGTTGCCGATCAGCGACGGCATGAGGATAGCCAAGGTGTCGCTTGGCGTGCGCGCGACCGTTGTCCGCGCAGTTTCCACATTGCCTCGGGCCAAGCTGACGGCGGCCGACTCGTCGAATTCGGGCGAGCTTTTCAGCTTCTTGCACGTCGTCTGCGCAAACGATGGCGCCGCAAACACCGAAAATGCCGCGACCGCCAGAACAGCGGCGAATCCGGAACGGAAAAGCTGACGTTTGATTGCTACCGCACGCATCCCATCCACCCGATTTTTTATGACCCGTTTTAACCTTTATGGACGAAATCCGGCCGGGGTAAAAGTGGTAAACGGGAGCGGTCACTGCGTATGACGGGAAGATCACACCGCTGACCGGCCTTTTTCAGCTAGAGCAGCGGGAACCCACTTGGGGACATGCGGTCCGGGCATCTATGCGCGGAAATCCGGCAGGCCGCGGCGAACGGCGGCCAGCCCGCCGAAGCGGGGCCAGTCAAACCGTTACCGAACTGAAAGTTTGGAGCGGGCGATGAGATTCGAACTCACGACCCCGACCTTGGCAAGGTCGTGCTCTACCCCTGAGCTACGCCCGCGTCCTGGGTAGGAACCCGGCCCTGAGGCCGTGGAGGGGCGTCTTAAACCCCAAAGCCACGGCTAACGCAAGGGGTGAGGCGCGGTCCGCGCAGCGGACGGATCGATCCGGGGGATCGATCCGAGCGACGAACGCCCGAAGCGCAAGCGAAGGGCCGGTTGCGTCCGGGTTAGCCGCCTAAACCCGGCAGCGGCGGTTTCGGCGTCTTGAGCCTGCGCTTCGTGACGTGGCTATCCGTGGAATCGCCGGTCGCCACGTTCTCGCCCTTCATGTAGTGGCGCTGCCAGCGCGCCTTCATCGCCTCGGCCTCGCGGTTGTTCAGCCGCTTGTTGAAATCGCCGCGGCTTTCCGCCCAGACGGTGAACTCCTTGTGCAGCGCTTCGTTGGTCTCCAGCAGTTTCAGCGTTGGCTGGATCTCCTCCATCTTCTTGTCCTGCACCAGCGTGATGAAGCAGAACGGCTCGCCCTTCTCGAAGCGGATCTTTCCCGGCCGCGTCATCTGCCAGTTCATCGTGAAGGGAAACGGCAGCCACTCTGTCTCGATCAGGCCCGACAGAGGATAGATGCCGTCCTTCGGCTCGTTCGGCGGCCCCATCGCCCACACCGCCCAGCCCGGATCCGTGCGGAACAGGTGGCCGGTGTGGAAGGTGACGATGCCGCGCCGGAAATGGCTGTCGGCAACATTCTTCACCGGCGGCCAGGGTTCGTCGCCGGTGATCCTGATGTTCTCCTCCATCATGCCGCCATCCCACTCAATGGTGAGGCCGATGGGACAGAGGATCTCCCAGCCCGTGCAGTTCGCCATGGTCAGCGGCAGGCAGCGATAAGGGTGGCGGTCCTGGAAGGCGTCCATCCAGGCTCGACGGCCTTCGCCTGGCACAATCTGCGGCGCCCATTCGTGGATCTTGTAGCAGTCGAGGCGCATCTCTCGTGTCCCGTCAGCTGCGGACTTCTCATCCCGCCCTGCCCCATCTAGACCACGGGCGATGACAGATCAAAACGCCTCATCTGTTCCTGAAAAGCCCGTTCCCGCGCGCGGCCCGATGCCGGCGCCCGACGATTTCTCGCGCAAGCCAGAAAAGCCGCTCTTTGCCCTGCTCGATCGCCTCGGCATCCGGACCACCACTGCAACCCACGCCAAAGTCTTCACCGTCGCCGAAAGCGCGAACGTCAAAACCAGCATCCCCGGCGGCCACACCAAGAACCTCTTCATGAAGGACAAGAAGGGCCAGCTCGTCCTCATCTCGGCCCACGCCGAAAGCCAGCTCCCGCTCAATCAGGTCCACCGGCTCCTGGGCTGCCAGCGCCTGTCCTTCACCGACGCCCCGCTGCTCTGGGACGCGCTGGGCGTCACCCCCGGTTCCGTCACCGGCCTTGCGCTGATAAACGATCAGGCGGGCCGCGTGAAATTCGTGGCCGACGAGGCGCTCCTGGCCTTCGAAACCCTCAATTTCCACCCCCTCCGCAACGACATGACCACTTCGATTTCCAGGCGAGATTTCCTCGCTTTTGCCGAGGTGACGGGGCATACCGTCACCCGCGTCGACTTCACGACACTGGGCGCGGACTGAAAACGTTGCTGTTTCAGGTCCCCGCGACCATTTATGCAGACGAACGGCCCGGCGCCGGGCCCACAGGATCTTGAAGGAGCTACCGATGGACATCATCGGCGCCGGCAGGCCGGCAGCATCAGGCGGAGCCAAGAGCGAGTACGTCAGCGACGGCACCGACCAGACCTTCATGGCCGACGTGATCGAGCCCTCGAAGACGGTCCCCGTCATCGTTGATTTCTGGGCCACATGGTGCGGCCCCTGCCGCTCGCTTGGCCCAACGCTCGAGAAGGTCGTCAACGAGGCCAAGGGCGCCGTGAAGATGGTCAAGATCGACGTCGACAAGAACCCCGGCGTCTTCAGCCAGATCGCGCAGCAGACCGGCTCGCAATCGATCCCCACCGTCGTCGCCTTCAAGGGCGGCCGCCCGGTCGACGCTTTCATGGGCGCCCTGCCCGAAAGCCAGGTCCGCGCCTTCATCAAGAAGCTGATGGGCGCCGCCCCTGCCGGCCCCACCGTCGCCGAAATGCTCGCCGCCGCTGAAGACGCGGGCGATGCCGGCGACTTCGCCGCCGCCGCCGAAATCTATTCCGCCGTGCTCGAACAGGAGCAGGACAACATCGAAGCCCTCGCCGGCCTCGCCCGGTGCTATCTCAAGGCCGGCGACACCGAACGCGCCCGCCAGATCGCCGAGATGATCCCGGAGGCAAACCGCAAGCATCCGTCGGCAGCCGGCATCTTCTCGACCCTCGAACTCGCCAGCCACGTCGCCAAGCCGGACGAGACTTTGGAACTCGCAATCCGCGTCCGCAACACGCCCGGCGATTTCGACGCCCGCTTCGAACTTGCCGGCGTGCTCGCTGGACAGGGCAAGCATGACGACGCCGCCGAACACCTGCTCGCCATCCTCGAGAAAAACCTCAACTGGAAGGAAGGCGCGGCGAAGGAGCAGCTCCTCAAGGTCTTCGAAGCCGCCGGTCCGAAGGCCGAGGTCACGAAGGAAGGCCGTAGGCGGCTGTCAGCGATCCTGTTCAGGTAGTTGATCGCCCTCCCCTATGCACCGGGGAAGATGCTCTAAACCTTGCTCGCCTCGAGGAATGCGGCCCTGATCTGCGCCGGGCTCATCCCCAGCAACGGCGTCTTCTCGATCGACGGCGCAATGTCGGCGACGATCATGCGCGGTCCCGGGATCGTCTTCCACTTCTCCGCCGTCAGGTCGGAAAGGTTGAAACAGCTCCCTGCCCCGAAGATTGCGCGGCCCACGGCAAGCCAGTCGAGATCACGCGTCGGCGTCGGCACCGACGCGGTGTACTCATAGATCCCGTTGTCCAGCACGATCACCGCGAGGTTCGTTTGTTTCGCGCCAGCGATCGTCACCAGCGACGACAGGTTCATCGCCAGCGCGCCGTCGCCACACACTGCAAGCACCTCTTCCTTCCGCCGCACAGCCGCGAGGCCAAGCGCGACAGACGATGCAAGCCCCATCGGCCCCGAGACATAGAGGTTGCGCGCATGATGCGAGCCGCCCTTGAGCCAGGCCGACTGCGAACCGATATCGCTCACCGCGAACGGACGCGTCTCGTAGAGCGCCAGCGCCGCAACGATTGCATCCTTCTGCGAAGGCAGGTTCTTTCCAGCCACGCTCCCACCTGAAGTTGTCAAAGGGATTTCTCCAGCGCGATCACCGCAGGCCGCCGCGCCGCCTCCGACCATTTGAACGCCGCGGGCACGAGATCATCCGGCATCGTCGCCAGCGGATAGGAGAACACCGGCGTGAGCGTCTTCACACTGGATTCGAACGCCATGTATTTCTCGATGTCATACGAATTGGGATCGGCCAGCACGCCGCGGTTTGTGGTCAGGACGACAAATGGCAACTGATAGCGCAGCGCCATCGTCGCGAACGCGCCGAGCGAATTGAGCAGCCCCGCATTCTGCACCAGCACGATCGCGCGCTCGCCCGCCATCGCCGCGCCGCAGGCAACGCCGATGCATTCTTCCTCGCGAGCACACGCGATATAGGGAAAATCCTTCGAGGCCTCGCACAGCATGATCGTGCCAGCCAGCATGCCGTCCGGCACGCCCGTCACGAGCTTCGGTTTCGCCGCCGCGATCGACCTGAACAATTTCTCGCCGGACGCCGCCTGTTCGCTCATGCTGATCCTCCGGAGCCTTCAGTCCTATGGCTGAGGCGCCCGGCGATCAAGGCGCAAACAGCCAACAACGACGCCCTTCCTCCCCGATCGCCTTCAGTCCACTGTCCTCCCAAGAAACATAAAGTCCGGGGAGGACGGGATGGACGTTTTCACAAACATGAGTTCAGTGCAGGCGGCCGCGCTCTGGGTCGGTCTCCTCGTCATCCTGATGATGGCGATCAAGCTCTGGGTCGGCGCACGCCGCGCAGCGCTCAAGGTTCCCTCAGGCGATGTCACCAACCCCGAGTTCGGCCGCGCAACGCGCGTGCAGCTCAACGCGGTCGAAGACGTGTCCGTGCTGCTGGCGGGAATTGTCGCGCTTGGGCTTCTCAGCATGCCGGCCTGGTACGTCCACGCCGTCGGCGCGCTTCTCTTAGTGTCGCGCATCCTTCACGCGACCGGCCTTTCCACGTCCAGCGGATTTTCCTGGGGACGCCTGCTCGGCACCGCCGGCACGCTGATCGTCTATAGTCTCGTTGCAGGCGCACTGATCGTCCACGCCTTCACCCCTTCGTTCTGACGTTCGTCAATAACTGGACATCCGCGCGCCGCGACACCAGTTTCCATGGTAGAAATGGTGGTATCGTCGGGCGGTCGGGAGAAATCGAGGGCCAGGGCTGTGCCGCGCGTCTACAGAAAGCCTTCAGAATTCCCCGTCGCCATTCCGGTTTTCCCGCTCGGAGGCGCGCTGCTGTTTCCGCGCGCCGTGCTGCCGCTGAATATTTTCGAGCCGCGCTATCTATCGATGGTCGATGCGGCGCTGGTCGGTCATCGCCTGATCGGAATGATCCAGCCCGCCGGCCTCATCATGCCCGTCACCACCGGCGTCGACACGCCCGACCTGGCCGAAGTCGGCTGCGCCGGACGCATCACCGGCTTCCAGGAAACCGAGGACGGCCGCTATCTCATAGCCCTGACCGGCATCACCCGCTTCCGCGTCAAGGAAGAACTTAAGCACGAAGGCGGCTACCGCATCGTCCGCGCCGACTGGGACGCCTTCGCCGACGACCTCACACGTCCGCACAATGTCGACGATAGCGTGCGCGCCCGGCTCATCTCCGCCCTTCACGCCTATCTCGACCGCTCCGGCATGAGGGCCGACTGGAGTGCGGTGGAGGAAGCCCCGGTCGACACTCTGATCAATTCACTGTCCGCCGGCTGCCCCTTCTCAAATCCCGAAAAGCAGGCGCTGCTCGAGGCCCGCACCATGGAAGACCGGTGCACGGCGCTCATAACCCTGCTAACGATGGAGCGGCCCGGACAGGGCGGCGGCTATGTACAGTAAGATTCGGGCAGTGAAATTCGAGCGGTGAAGATCCATGGCCGACAAGACAGACACCACTACCGAGACCGATCCGGGCGTCGATCCGCGCCTGCTGGAAGTCCTCGTCTGCCCGGTGACGCGCACTGCCCTCACCTACGACCGCGAAGCCAACGAACTGGTCAGCAAGGCCGCCGGCCTTGCCTTCCCCATCCGCAACGGCGTGCCGGTGATGCTGCGCGACGAAGCGCGCGACATCGGCGTCTCCCAGTGATGGCCGGGCAGTAATGGCTGCACGGAAAGAAGCGCCGCCCTGGCCGGCCGAGCTCCGCTTCAGCAAGTCCGCCGCCGAACTCCGCCTCCGCTTCGACGACGGTTATGAAGGCGCGATCCCCTATGAGTTGCTGCGCATCGAAAGCCCCAGCGCCGAAACCAAGGGCCATGGCAGCGACCGCCCTCCTCCGCCTGCCGGCAAGCGCAAGGTCAGCGTTACCGGCGCCGACCCGGTAGGCCGCTACGCCGTCCGCATCCGCTTCGACGATGGCCACGATACCGGGCTCTATACCTGGGCCTATCTCCGCGAACTCGCGCAGCAGAAGGACGCGCGCATAACGAAGTATGTGGCGCAGATGAAGAAGCTGGGCATTTCGAGGGAATGACCCCGCATCACATGGCGCATTGCGCTACCTGGCGAGGCGTCGGTCGAAAAACGACACGATCACCGGCGCCAGTTTCGCGTGCACGGCCTCGCGGTCGACTCCGGCGCGGTCGGAGCACAGCTTCACGCCCATCACATCGATCGGCAGGCCGCAACGGTCGAGGAAGACGAAATGTCCCTCGCCCGTCGCAAGCTGGATGACCTCCGCCGATCCCAGCAGCTCGCCAACGCGCCCGGCATGCGCAGCGAAGGTCAGGAAATCGTTGTCGACCGACCCGATCACCAGCGTCGGCGTCTTCAGCGCCCTTAGTCCAGCCTCTGTGAATCCCGGACCGACAGCTGGGTCCATCAACGCCAGCGCCCGGATGGGTCTTGCCGAGGAAACAGGCGCCTGTTCGAGCGAAGGCGGATCGGCGGGATACTGGCAGCCCTTCTCCGTCGCCCGCGCGCCCGCGCAGTACGTCGCGATGTCAGCCCCCGAAAAGCTTGTGCCCGCCAGCATCAGCGCGGTGGCGCCGCCCGATGAGTGTCCCATCGCGCCGAGCCGTTGTGGGTCGAGATGCTCTGAATAGGCCGACTTCGAAACCAGGAAATCCACCGCGGCGTTGAAATCGCGCGTCCTGTCGCCGAAGTGCGAGACCGCCGCCGGATTCATGTTCGCAGGCCCGAATGCCGCCGACTCGCCGAAATGTGAGACGCCGAGCACAACATAGCCATGCCGCGCCAGCGGCTCGGCGATCCAGGAATAGTTCGACGCCGCGCCCATCGCTCCGTGCGACAGGAGGACGACCGGCAGCTTTTCGCCAGCCACTGCTCCGCCAGTCGCGACGTTTCCGACGCCGAAATTGTAGCTATGCGTCTGCTCGGCCGCATCGGTCGGATACCAAATGTCGAGCTGGATCGGCCTCCCATTCGCATCGGTTGTGCGCAAGCTCTCGTAACCTGCAGAGACGACCGCCCTTGGCGTTGGCGCCGATACGCAACCAGCAAGCGCCAACGCACCGATCGCAGCGAGCCTCAACATCCCACGTCCCCTCCCTGCGCCCTATCCGGCCCGCATCAAGCTCGGCAGCTCGCCCAGATCTCCGCCGGCCTCGCGTGCGAAAAGCTTGCGCGCCTCGCGCACTGACCCCGCCGCCTGCATCGCAAGGCCCGCCACCAGCCGCACCGGCAGCGGCCCCGAGAACACACGCGCGAACGCTTCCATCGCCGCCGCCGCAGACATCACGTCCGTCCGTCGCCAGCGCGTATAGGGCTCAAGCGAACTCGGCCCCCCGATATCAAGCCCCGCCCGTCCGGCCTCCGCGATTACGTCAACCAGAGCTGCCGCGTCCTTCAGCCCGAGATTGAGCCCCTGCCCGCCGAGCGGATGGATCACGTGCGCACTGTCGCCGGCCAATGCAACGCGGGGGCCGTGAAATTTATCCGCCACGCGCAGGCTCACTGGAAACACATGCCGCCCGCCCGACAGCTTCGCGCCCGGCACAAAGTCTCCCGCGCTCTTGGCCAGCTCCGCCTCGAAGCCGCGATCATCCAGCGCCATCAGCGCATCGGCCACCGCCGCGCGCTCCGTCCAGATCAGGTTGGCGCGATCACCCTTCAGGGGCAGCACGGCCAGCGGCCCGCCCGGCAGGAATACCTGCCGCGCCGAACTGTTGTGCGGCTTTGACAGTTTCACCGTCGCGGAGATCGCCTTGGCGTCATAGTCCCAGCCTTCCCACCGCAGCCCGGCCGCCTTCCGAACGATCGACTTCGCGCCATCGCATCCGATCACCAGCGAGGCGCGCACCTCGCCCGAGGCAAGCTGGAGCACCGCATCAGGATCGCCGAACGCCACGCTCTCTATCTTCGCCGGCGCGATCAGCGTGACGCTCGTCTCCGCCTTCACCGCATTGTGCAACACGGGCAGCAGGTTGGCCGACTCGACCATGTAGCCGAGCACCGGCTCAGAACATTCGTCCGCAAGAAATGAAATGCCGCCGATCCGCCCCTCGGCCTCGACGCTCGTCACCGGCTCCGCATTTGCCAGCAGCGCGTCCTCCAGCTCGAGCGCCTTGAAAATCCGCCAGCAGCCGTAGGCGATGAAATAGGCCCGGCTGTCCGCCCCGCTCTTGCCGGGCTTCGGGGGCGCCGCCGCATCGGCCACCACCGTCGAATACCCGCGCCGCGCGAGCGCCAGCGCGAGGGTCAACCCGACCGGCCCGCCGCCCGCGATGGCGACGTCTGCGCGTAGGGTTTTTGTGCGGGCTGCGGCCATGCAGGGGACTTAAGCCTGCCGGGCTCAAAAGAAAAAGGGGCGCGGCCAAAAGACCGCGCCCCCATTGCCGTTCCCTGTCTGGCGCCGCGCCGGCAGCGCCTGCCAGGGTCTCCTTGGAGTGTCCTACGGGTGGTAGGCGGCCTCCCCGTGTTCGTTGATGTCGATGCCTTCTTCCTCGACATCCTGGCTGACGCGTCCACCGGTGACGATCTTCACGACAAACCACACGATGGTGCTGGCGACGGCCGACCACACAACAGTGAGACCGACGCCCATGGCCTGGAACGTGACCTGGCTGGCCATGTTGTACTCCAGCACGCCGCAGGTCGCGGTTTCGGCCGAGCAGGTCGTCCAGTCGATGATGCCCGCGCCGCCAAGCGCCGGATCGACGAGGATGCCGGTGCCGATGGCCCCAATGATCCCGCCGATGGCGTGGATGCCGAAGGCGTCCAGGCTGTCGTCATACTTGAGCATGCCCTTGATCGCCGAGCAGAACAGCACGCAGACCGGCGAGACGATGAGGCCAAGCACGATCGCGCCCATCGGTCCCGCGAAGCCTGCTGCGGGCGTGACCGCAACCAGGCCTGCGACGATACCTGAGGCGAGGCCGAGCATGGAGGGCCTGCGACGCAGCACCCATTCCACGATCACCCAGGAGAGACCCGCCGCTGCCGTGGCAAGGAGCGTATTCACCATGGCGACGGCGGCATAGCCGTTCGCCTCGAGGTTGGAGCCGGCGTTGAAGCCGAACCAGCCAACCCACAGCAGGCCGGCGCCGACATACGTCAGAACCAGCGAGTGCGGAGGCATCGGCGACTGCTTGTAGCCGGTGCGCTTGCCGAGGATCAGCGCGCCCATCAGCGCAGCGATACCCGCATTGATGTGCACCACCGTGCCGCCGGCGAAGTCGAGAGCGCCCCAGGCCCAGATCTGACCGGCGCCGCCCGCGAGTGATGCTGCATCCTGTCCGACCGCCGACGTGGCGCCCGACCACCACCAGACCATGTGAGCCATCGGGTAGTAGGAGAGCAGCGGCCACAGCACGGCGAAGATCACGACGCCCGCGAATTTCAGACGTTCCGCCACGCCGCCCAGAACCAGCGCCGCGGTGATGCAGGCGAAGGTCATCTGGAAGCAGACGAAGACCAGTTCAGGAATGTAGACGCCAACGGAGAACGTCTCGACGCCTGCGAAGATGTCGGTCGGGTGATAGACGGCCCCGTTGAGGAACATCTTCGACGTGCCGCCGATGAATTTGTTCAGCCCTCCCCCATCCGTGAAGGAGAGGCTGTAGCCCCACAGCGCCCACGCGATCATGCCGATCACGGTCACCGTGGTGACCTGCATCAGCATCGACAGCATGTTCTTGGTGCGCACGAGGCCGCCGTAGAACAGCGCGAGGCCCGGCACGATCATCAGCAGGACGAGAATGGTGGAGACCAGCATCCACGTGAGGTTGCCGGTGTCATAGGTTTTGGCGGCAGGCGCCGCTTCCTCCTCGGGCGCCGCTTCTACCGGAGCCGCTTCCACCGGCGCTGCTTCCGGAGCGGCCGCATCAGTTGGCGCAGCCGCGTCGGGCGCGGCCGGCGCAGTCACCGCCGGCTGTTCCGGAGCAGGCGCTGGCTGGGCCAGCGCCGCCGGCGCCGCCATAGAAAACATGAAACCCGCGGCGAGCGCCGCCAAACCGGCGCGGAGTCCGGTCCCCCAAAGTGAAAGCCGATCCAATCGACTGATTTTATTTGTCATTTGTCTTCCCCTGAGGTTGACCAGCAACCGGCGCTAGAGCTCACGCACCCACCACAGCGATTTTTGTCGCCCCCGGACGATGCGACCCCGATAGGGGCGTCGCACTGCTCAATGGACAAGCAGAGCGGCCTGCGGCGTCTTGGAGTCCGTGGCATTTGCACAATTATTAGGCGCCTGCCTGACTGCGCGCCGCTCTACGCGGCAAGCGCCCCCTTCGGGCGGCCGGTCCGTTGCGTAACGTCCTGCGCGAAAGGCAAATCCGGCTAAGTCTTTGGCTGTGAACCACCCGCAAGGCTGGATCATGGGGATAGGTCCCGGAAGCCAGCGCCAGTCACCTGTGCTGCTCGCTTCCGGGACCCTTTTTTAGCTAGTTATTCACAGCGTCCCCGCAACGAAAATTCACCGTCAGAAGGCCTGAAAAACCTGCGCTGTTTGCGGCCCGTTAAGGCCCTCGGCGCCAGTGTCGTCCTGCTTCACTTAACTCTGTTTGTGCGAGGACGAAGGCATGCCGCAAGCGCGCGCGCTTCAAGCCGGAAACGACGCCGACGACGCGCGTGGTTCGAGCGCTATCGCCCGGTTCTTTACCGGCATGCTGGCGTTTTCGGCAGGCGTGTTCATCTGCGGCGCGTGCGGCTCCTATACGCCGACAGATCCCTCGTTCAACTCGGCCGTGCCGGCAGTGATCGACAGCGTCACGGGACTTCCCGCCGGGCCCGACAACCTGTTCGGCCATCCCGGCGCCATGGCCGCCGACCTCTTCACGCAGGGCTTCGGCTGGACCGCCTGGCTGATGGGCTTTGCTCTCATGATCGGCGGCCTGCGCCGCACGCTCGGCATCGGCCAGCGCGACAGCGCCGCGTGGACGTGGGGCATGGCCGCCGTGATCCTCGCCGCCACCTGCCTCGCCGAATGGCCGATCCCGAAGACCTGGGCGCTCTCTGCTGGTCTGGGCGGCGTTGTCGGCGACGTGCTGCTCGCCATCGCCGCCACGCCTTTCGCCGCTCTAAAAATTCCAGACGCGCAAGTGTGGGCGTCCCTGCTCGCCGGCGTCACCTCGATCCTCTTCGCCGCGATGGCCATGGGCCTCGGCGCCAGCGATGGCGCATCGCTCTGGCGCGCCCTCACCCGCAAGCCCGAACGCGCCCCGCAGCCGATCATCTCTGGCGTGCCCGCCCTGGCATCCACGCCTGCAAGCGAGGGCGGTGCGATGGGCGTGATCAACACCTTCGCCCGCCTGCTCGGCCACAAGCCGAAGGAAGTCATCGAACCGATCGTCGTCACCGAGGAAGACGAATTCGAGGACAGCGACCGCGGCTTCTTCACCGCCGTCGAGAAAGCCGAAGGCGTCGGCGGCCGCACGCGCCCGATCACGCCGCGCGTTCTCGAAAGCCGCCCGGTTCCGGAAGCCGAAGCAGCGCCTTCGCCTGTTGCCCCCTCGGTGCGTCCTTCCACCAAGCAGTCGCAATCCGGCTCGATGCCCGGCCAGGGCCAGACCCGCCGCACCCCTGCCCCCGCCGTCCGCGACGCCTCGCAGGTCGTGCCGCCGATCGAACTCCTCGACATTCCGCCGCAGCGCAATTCCGAAGTCGACGAAGCGCGCCTGCTCGACATGGCCGACCGCCTGCAGATCGTGTTCAACGATTTCGGCGTCAAAGGCCGCATCACTGAAGTCCGCCCCGGCCCAGTCGTCACGCTGTTCGAACTCGAGCCTGCTCCGGGCGTCAAATCGTCCCGTGTCATCGCGCTGGCCGACGACATCGCCCGCTCGATGTCGGCAACCTCCGCCCGCGTCGCTGTCATTCCCGGCCGCAACGCCATCGGCATCGAACTGCCGAACCCGACGCGCGAGACCGTCTACCTGCGCGACCTTCTCACCGCCAACGAGTTCTCGCGCTCACGCATGGCGCTGCCGCTCGCGCTCGGCGAGAACATCGAAGGCCAACCCACCATCGCAGACCTCGGCAAGATGCCTCACCTGCTGATCGCCGGTACGACGGGCTCGGGCAAGTCGGTCGGCATCAACGCGATGATCCTGTCGCTGATGTTCAAGCTGCCGCCTGAGAAGTGCCGCTTCATCATGATCGACCCGAAGATGCTCGAACTGTCGATCTACGAAGGCATCCCTCACCTTCTTGCTCCCGTGGTCACGGACCCGCAGAAGGCCGTGCTGGCCCTGAAGTGGGTCGTGCGCGAAATGGAGAGCCGCTACGAGATCATGTCCAAGATGGGCGTGCGCAACCTCGCCGGCTTCAACCAGAAGGCCGAGGAAGCCGCCGCCAAGGGTGAACACCTCACCCGCCAGGTTCAGACCGGCTGGAACAAGGAAACCGGCGAAGCGATCTGGGAAAACGAGCACATCAAGCCCGAACCCATGCCGCACATCGTGGTCATCATCGACGAGATGGCCGACCTCATGCTCGTCGCCGGCAAGGACATCGAAAGCGCCGTCCAGCGTATCGCCCAGATGGCGCGCGCCGCCGGCATCCACCTCATCACCGCGACGCAGCGTCCCTCGGTCGACGTCATCACCGGCACGATCAAGGCCAACTTCCCGACCCGCGTCTCCTACATGGTCACCACCAAGATCGACTCGCGCACCATTCTCGGTGAGCAAGGCGCCGAACAGCTCCTCGGCATGGGCGACCTTCTCTGGATGCAGTCGGGCGGCAAGATCACCCGCGTCCACGGCCCCTTCGTGAAGGACGAGGAAGTCGAGCGCGTCGTCACCTGGCTGAAAGAGCAAGGCACGCCGCAATACGTCGAGGGCGTCACCGATGAGGTGGAAGAAGAAGCTTCGGTCTCCGACGCCGCCTTCGGCACGTCCTCGGGCGATCCGGAAGAAGACATGTACCGCGAAGCCGTGGCGGCGGTCCTGCGCGACAAGCGCCCGACCACCTCCTACGTCCAGCGCGTGCTGCGCATCGGCTACAACCGCGCGGCGAGCATGATCGAACGCATGGAACGCGAAGGCGTCATCACCGCCGCCGACCACTCCGGCAAACGCCAGATCGCAACAAGAGACAGCCGCGAAGACGCGGCGTAGTCCCTGCCCTCACCCAAAACGACAAAGGCCCGCTCGAAAGAGCGGGCCTTTTTCTTTTCACGCCGATGTTAGTCGTCGCAGATCGTCACCTTGAATGCGCTGAAACAGGAGACCGTCTTTCCGCTGTCGAACGTCGCCTTGTAACTCACCGCGACGAGATAATCGCGCTCCTCGAAAATGCGCGTCGGCACGTTGAGATCCTCCAGCGGCTCGGGCGACGCCGCTCGCGCCGCCTCATACGACGCAGCCGCCTCCTCCAGCCCCTTGCGAATCTCGTCCGGCTTCGGTTTCAGCCAGATCGCCAGTCCCACCAGCACGGCAAGAATGCAGCCGACGACTGCGAAGTAGCGCCTGATCATCGCGTCACGCCTTGTGGTCGTGCGCCTTGTGGATCGGATCCACCCACGCAACGTCCTCCGGCTTCTCCGCCGGCTCGATGTCGAGGTTCACCACAACCGCCTCGTTGTCCGACCGCACCAGCACGCACTCGAGCGGCTCGTTGCGGCTGGCGTTGATCTCCTGGTGCGGCACAAAGGGCGGCACATAGATAAAATCGCCTGGCCCCGCCTCGGCGGTGAATTCCAGATGATCGCCCCAGCGCATCCGCGCCCTGCCCCGCACCACGTAGATCACGCTTTCCAGCTCGCCATGGTGATGCGCGCCGGTCTTGGCGTTGGGCTGGATCGCGACCGTCCCCGCCCAGATCTTCTGCGCGCCGACACGCGCGAGGTTGATCGCCGCCTTGCGGTCCATGCCCGGCGTCTGCGCCGTGTTGCCATCGAGCGAGTTGCCCGGGATGACGCGCACGCCGTCATGCTTCCACCGCGCCGTGTGATCATGATCATCGCCATGATCGTGCGGGTGGTCATGATCGTGGGCCATGCGGCTCTCCGGCGGATTGGCCAACGCTATACGCAAAAGGCCGGCTCCGAAAAGCCGGCCTTCAATCTCTCGGCGTAAAAGCGCGCTGCTAGGCGATCTTCTCGGCAGCGGCAGCCTTGCGAGCATTCGCCTTGCGCACGCGCGCCTCGGCCATGCTCTGCTGGCGAACTTTCTTCTTCTCGGCGAGCGCCACGGAGTTCTCCGCCTTGCGCGTCACCATCGCCGCCTCAATGATCGGAAGCAAACGGACAGCTTCGGCCTGCTGCTTCGAGGCGGTGGCCGTCGACAGACGGGTCGCGTTGGCGTGCAGGTTGTCCAGCTCCTTGTCCGTCATTTCGGGGATACGGTCTTCGATTGTCACACAGGGCTCCTGTGGCCTGTTCGGTCCTGGCTGCCTTCGCAGCCCGCCGTGGCCGTTGGCGTCCCCCGCGGGGCGAATGCCCACGCTTTTGAAGAACGACCCTTATGAAATGCGCTCGAAGCGCCGTTTTATCAAGCAAAATGCTGGGATTCGCGCTGTCACAAGGGGTTTTGGGGGCCTCGCAGCGGATGCTTTGCCCCGAAGCCCAATTTGGAGTATACGCCCCCATCGAGTTTCGGCCGACGAATTGGCCGCGCCACAAGCGCATGCTGACGACATCCCCCTACACTTGATGCACATAGGCGGACGCATACGAGCGAACGTCGTCACATCGTAAGGAAGACTTTCCATGGCTACGGGTACTGTGAAGTGGTTCAACACCACCAAAGGCTACGGCTTCATCCAACCGGACAACGGCAGCAAGGACGTGTTCGTCCACATCAGCGCGCTTGAAGCTGCTGGCATGCGCGGTCTGGTCGAAGGCCAGAAGATCACGTTCGAAGAACAGGCTGACAAACGCTCCGGCAAAATGTCGGCCGTCAACCTCCGCACGGCTTGATCGCCTCGCAGCGATCGGGCCTCGCCCGATCCGCAGCACACAACAGAAGGCCGGCTCGCAAGAGCCGGCCTTTTCGTTTTCGATTGTGGCCACCTCCGCCCGTCTTCCCCTGCGAAGCGGGGGAGGTGGATCGCGCGCTCTTGCGCGCGAGACGAAGGGGGCGAGTCCAGCGTCCCGGACAAAGAACGAGCGAGGCGAGACTGTCGTCGAACAGTCCCCTCGTAACTCGCCCCCATCCCGTCAACGCGATGCGTTGACCGCCGTACTTCCCCCGCGCTCCGCGCAGGGGAAGAGTTTCGCGTTCGATCCGGCCGAATCTGCTGTGGGATAACTCGGGCTCTTTCAAGCGAAACCCCAACACTCTCAACGCCAGATGCGGGGGGCGAGGTGTGGGACAGGAGAAAACTTATCCCCGCCCCCTCCGGGCGGCCTGATACTCCTCCGCATG
>JAUYPV010000077.1 GCA_030697555.1 Hyphomonadaceae bacterium | reverse complement strand
CATGCGGAGGAGTATCAGGCCGCCCGGAGGGGGCGGGGATAAGTTTTCTCCTGTCCCACACCTCGCCCCCCGCATCTGGCGTTGAGAGTGTTGGGGTTTCGCTTGAAAGAGCCCGAGTTATCCCACAGCAGATTCGGCCGGGTTGCGGCCAGGGCGATCCCTGAAAGCGAAACTCTTCCCCTGCGCAGCGGGGGTGGCCAGCATCACCAGCTACATCGTGATGGAATCGATCAAGGACGAACGGGGATAACGGACGGGCCGGCGACGGGTCAGTGCTTCTTCACGAATTCGGACTTGAGTTTCATGGCGCCGATGCCGTCGATCCGGCAGTCGATGTCGTGGTCCTCGTCAACCAGCCGGATGTTCTTGACCTTTGTGCCCTGCTTCACGACCAGGGACGATCCCTTGAGCTTCAGGTCCTTGATGACGGTGACCGTGTCTCCATCCTCGAGCACGTTGCCGTTCGCATCCTTGTAGACACGCGCATTCTCGACTGCAGAAGCGGCGGACGGCGCCCATTCTTGCCCACACTCGGGACATACCAGCATCGCGCCATCCTCATAGGTGAGGGCGGACTTGCAGCTTGGGCAAGGGGGCAGGTCGCTCATCCAGGCATCCGGTCAGGGCAGCCGAAGCTGCAGCTACGCGTCGACCGCTGCGCGCGAGAAACGCTTGCGATCGTTGGGGTCGAGGAACACCTTGCGGAGGCGGATGTTCTCCGGCGTGACTTCGACCAGCTCGTCGTCCTGGATGTAGGCGAGGGCGCGCTCGAGCGTCATGCGGATAGGCGTGGTGAGGCGTACGGCTTCATCAGTGCCGGAGGCTCGGACGTTGGTGAGCTTCTTGCCTTTGAGGACGTTCACTTCGAGGTCGTTGCCGCGCGTGTGCTCGCCGACGATCATGCCTTCATAGACCTTGATGCCGGGGTCGATCATCATCGGGCCGCGGTCTTCGAGGTTCCACAGGGCGAAGGCGACGGATTCGCCCGCTCCGTTGGAGATCAGCACGCCAGTGTGGCGGCCTTTGATTTCGCCCTTGTGCGGCGCGTACTGGTAGAACAGGCGGTTCATCACGGCGGTGCCGCGCGTGTCGGACAACAGCTCGCCCTGGTAGCCAATGAGGCCCCGCGTGGGCGCGTGGAAGACAAGGCGCGTGCGGCCGACGCCCGAGGGACGCATGTCCATCATCTCAGCGCGGCGTTCGGAGAGTTTCGAGACGACGACGCCGGAGTGGTCGTCGTCGACGTCGATGACGACTTCCTCGATCGGCTCCAGCGTTTCGCCGGTGGTCTCGTCTTTCTGCATCACGACTTTGGGGCGCGAGACGCCGAGTTCGAAGCCTTCGCGGCGCATGGTTTCGATGAGAACGGCAAGCTGAAGTTCGCCGCGGCCGGCGACTTCGAAGGCGTCCGAGTCGGGCGCGCGGGTGATGCGCAGGGCGACGTTGCCTTCGGCTTCGCGCATCAGGCGGTCCCAGATGACGCGGCTGGTGACCTTCTTGCCTTCGGTGCCGGCGAGCGGAGAGTCGTTGACGCGGAAGGTCATGGACAGGGTCGGCGGGTCGATCGGCTGGGCGGGCATCGCTTCGGTGACGGAGAGATCGCAGATCGTGTCGGCGACGGTGGCTTTGGTGAGGCCGGAGATCGAGACGATGTCGCCGGCCTTGCCTTCGTCGATTGGCATGCGCGTGAGGCCACGGAAGGCGAGCACTTTCGAGATGCGGCCCTGTTCGATCAGTTCGCCGGTGCGCGAGAGAACTTTCACGGTCTGGTTAGGCTTAACCGAGCCGCTATCGACGCGGCCGGTGAGGATGCGGCCGAGGAAGGGATCGGCGCCGATGGTGGTGCCGAGCATGCGGAACGGGCCGTTGTCAACGCGCGGCGGCGGCACGTGCTTCAGTACCGTTTCAAACAGCGCCGCCATGTCAGTGGTCTTCTTCGCCGGGTCCGTGCTCATCCAGCCGTTCTTGGCTGAACCGTAGATGATAGGGAAATCGAGCTGTTCGTCGGTTGCGTCGAGATTGGCGAAGAGGTCGAACACCTCGTTGACCACTTCGACGTGACGCTCTTCCGGCTTGTCGATCTTGTTGATGCAGACGATCGGGCGCAGGCCCACTTTCAGCGCCTTCGAGACCACGAACTTGGTCTGCGGCATCGGGCCTTCGGCGGCGTCGACCAGCACGATGGCGCCGTCGACCATGTTGAGGATGCGCTCGACTTCGCCGCCGAAGTCGGCGTGGCCGGGGGTGTCGACGATGTTGATGCGGATGTCGTTCCAGACGACGGAGGTGGCTTTCGCCAGGATGGTAATGCCGCGCTCGCGCTCCAGGTCGTTGGAATCCATCATCCGCTCGGTCGTGGCTTCGTTCTCGCGGAAGGAGCCGGATTGCTTCAGCAGGCAATCGACCAGCGTGGTCTTGCCGTGGTCGACGTGGGCGATGATGGCGATGTTACGCAGCTGCATAGCGGGTTCTTCGGCGGGGAGGGCTGAATTTGTGCGCCGCAATACAGGGGTTTCGTGAAGAAAGCGAGGATGCCGTCGCCGCAGCCTGCGTAAGGCGGCCATATTGACTGTATTATCTAATAATATTAGATAATATGGTCTCCGGAGAGTCCGCGAATGGCCGCCATGAGCATCTCAATGACCGACAAGATGCGGGAGTTCGTTCGCTCCCGGGTGGAGGGGGGCGATTACAACAATGAGAGCGAATACATCCGCGATCTGGTGCGCCGCGACCAGGAGAGGCTGTCGGAGGACGAGGCGCTGCTGAAGCGGCTGCGTGCAGCCAAGGCTTCAGGGTTGAGCGAGCGGTCGCTCTTCGACATCATGCGCGAGGGTGAGGGGGACATGCGTGAAAAAGCCGAGCTACCGGCTAACAAGGGCGGCCGACAGCGCTCTCGATGAACTTTTCCGCCATGGCGTCGCGACCTTCGGATTGAAGCGGGCGCAGGATTATCTTCTCGACTTGCATGCTGCGTTCGAGATGCTGGTCCGCTTTCCGGAGGCTGGCCGCGCGTTTCACGAATTCCGGCGCCATGAGCACGGCAGCCACGTCATCTTCTATGAAGTCGACGACGGCGGCGTCATCATAGTCGATGTGCTGCATCAGGTCCGTGACGCCGAAGCATGGCGCGGCAAGCGATAGCTTCAGTTGATCGAAGCCAGTTCAGGGGCTTCAGGGCCCGGGTAGCGGATGCAGACGGTGAGATTCCAGAGCTGGTCACGCAGGGCCGGGTCAGCCCGCAGGGCGACGACCGGGCTTTGGCGCAACTCCTGCCAGCCCACCAGCCGGCCTGCCTCGCACTGGCCATAGAAGCACTTGTTGTAGAAGCGCAGCTCGGCTGGTGAGCCAAACGCTTTCCCGCCCCCGCTGCGGACGGCGGAGGCGACGGCCCAGTGCGTTGCGCCCTCGACCCGGTAGAAGGTGAGAATGTCGGCAAAGGCCTGGTCGGCGAGTTTCTTCTGGGCGCCATCGCCTGTGCGGCCGACAGCGTAGAGCCAGTCGTGGACGACCGCGGCTTCCAGCGCCCGCCGGACGGGCAGGGTGAGCTGCACGGCTGCGTCAGGCATCGAGTGGAAATCGGAGACGAACCCGGCAGGCACGGTGACTTCAATGTTCGAGCCCTTGAGCTGGCCGTCGCTGAGGTTGATGGAGAAACGGTAGGGCTCGGTGAGCGCCTGGGCGCGGCGGCCTTGCTGCACATATTCGTCGGAGGGGATCAGCGACGCGTCGAGGTTGGCGACGGGACCGGGTTTGACCGGCTGTGCGCCGCATTCGGCATAGACAGGCCAACCGTGGAGCTGCCGGTCGATCAGCACATAGGGGTTGGGTTCCAGGTGCGGACTAGGGCGGCCGGCAAGGGCGGCGGAGCCCATGCGCGGAGCGGCGACGCAGGCGCCGAGCCCGAGGCAGGCCGCAATCGCAAGGATTGTCCGCAACCGCATTGTCCCACGTCCCTCAAGGCTGGCGGACGCTAGGGCATTGCTCGTCCGGTGGAAACGGGTGGACTGCAGCGAGTGAAGGTGGCGGGAAGGGCCGCAGACGACTAGGGTGGCTTCCGGTCATGCGGCGGGAGGCTGCAGGTGAGCTATCTCGCAAAGCGTCTCGCTCCGGGCGAGACCATTGTGGCCACGGGCCGGTTTCACTGGATGCAGTACGTCTATGCGTGGGCGCTGCTGATCCTGCTTGGCGTGGTGCTGATCGGGGTCTTCATCTGGATGCGCGAGATGATTCGCCTCGCGACCACCGAATTCCTGGTGACCAACCGGCGCATCGTGCTGAAGGAGGGCTTCCTCGCCGTTCGCGTCGACGAGGTGACGCTGAACTCGATCGAGGGCGCACACATCGAGCAGTCGCTGATCGGGCGCCTGTTCAACTATGGGCGGCTCACCATCCGGGGCAGCGGCGACACACACCTGCTGTTTCCAACCATGGCCGATCCCGGCAAGTTCCGCTCCGCGGCGGAGGGCGCGCGTATCACACGCGAGACGGCCGCACAGACCACGACGCGGTGACAGGTTCGCCGTTTCATACATCGTCGTTTCGTAGGAGGAGGGTATCCATGCGGGTTGCACTTCTGGCCGCCGCCCTTGCGCTGCCGACAGGCTGCATCAGCGTATCCGAAACCAGCCCGCCAGCGCCGTCAGCGCGCTGCGCAGTCGGCGAGCCGATGGTGGAGACGATGCTGTTCCTCGGCATGGCGCGGCCGGGCGGGGAGGTAAGCGAGACGGAGTTTGCTCACTTCATCGAGGCTGAGGTCACGCCGCGCTGGAAGGAAGGCTACACGATCCTGCAGGGACGGGGCCTGTGGTATTCCGAGCAGCGGCGGATCACCGAAAGCGAGGCGTCTCGCGTGCTGGTGCGCTTCCACGATGGCGGGCAGGCCGCGTCATCGGATATCGAGGCGATCCGCGCGGCGTACATCCGCAACTTCACGCAGGATGCGGTGCTGCGGACGGATCGTCCGGCGTGTGCGGATTTCTAGCCGGGGAACTGCTGGACGCCGATCGGCTCCAGCCGGCCGTCGCGGAGGATGAAGACGGCTTGGCTTTCGCGGCCTTGGGGGAAGGCGAAGACGGGTGCGTTGTCCTTGCGCATCTGTTCCCAAGCCTGTCGGTCGAACCAGGTTTCTGCGTGGAAGGGAAATTCCTCGTTGGGGGCGCCGGGCGCCTCCTTGCCATCGGTCCAGGCAGGCAGAGCGGAGGCGGTGGCGAACATGGAGTGTGACTGGTCGATCCAGTCGGCGAGTGCGGTCTTCATCGCCTCGGCGTCGGCTGCATCGTAGAGGCCGAAAATGTCCTGCGTGGGGGATGACCAGGCGAGTTCCGGCGTGCCGTCGGCGCCGCGCACGGCAAGCGTCACAACGGCCTGCGCGCAGCTCGGGCCCGTGGTGGAGGCTTCAACTGTGTGGGTCGCTGCGCCCACGACCCATGGTTTCTCGACACGCGCATCGCACCCGCCGGCGGCAAGCTGAGCGGCTTCGGCGCCCGCGCCAGCAGTTGGGGGAACTTCAACGAGGGTTAGGCCTTTGGGCTGGCAAGCCGCGAGGGAGAGGACGAGAAGTCCGGCCATTGGCAGTACGTTCAGGGGCAGCACGTGCAGGGGCAGGGCGGTCAGGATCTGGGCGCGCATGTTTTTCTTCGCTTGTCTTGGCCCCAGGGTGAGGGCGGGGCGAGAAAGGCCCATCAAGACCTGAAATACAATACGGTTGTTGGCAAGGTTGGTTGCGGGCTGGCGCAGGTCCGGCCAGCGAGGGGGAGAAGCTCCATCGCTGGCCGGTTTCAAAGGGCTCGCGCCTCTATTCGGACGGAGGGCGAAGCGCGATCCCTCTTGGCTGAAACCGGGGGCGTGTCCGGGATCAGCGATTGCGTGGGCCTACTGATTGCCCGTGCGCTGCTTGACCTCTTCTTCCTTGGCGACAGCGCGGTCCTGGGCGTTGAATTCCACGGTCGGCGCGGCGCCGGTGGCGTAGTCCTTCGATTTCTGTGCAAGACCGCGCATCGAGTCGGAGAGCTGCTCCTTCGAGACGGCCATGTTGCGCGAGGACGTCTGGCCGACACCTTCGGCATCGTTGAAGTTGGAGAACTCGGTTCCAAGGAATACGACTTCCCAGCCTTTCGAGCGAATGCGGTCGAGCGCGGCCTTGGCGGATTTCTTGGTCATCTCGGTCGAGGAGTTTTCCTCGCCATCGGTCATGATGACGATGACGGCTTTCTCCGGCCGGTCTTTTTCCGCAAGCGTCACGATCTTGCCGATCGCGTCATAGAGAGGCGTCATGCCGCGCGGGCTGAGTTCGTCATTGGTGACATCGCGCCAGCGTTCGGCGTCGACGCCCGAACGCAGCACATCGAACTGCAGGCCGTCCTGCGCGTCGAATGCTGCGAGCGTGATGTCGGCATCGACGCGCGGGCCGCCATCGAGCGTGGCGAGACCGTCGGCATAGGCGTTCACGGAGGAGAGTGCTTCAGCCCAGATCGGCTCCATCGAGCCGGTGCGGTCGAGCAGGATGTAGGAGTGGATCGAGGCGGTGCGGGGCGGCTTGGCGGCGGCGGTCGAGGCGAGCGGGGCTGCGAGGCCAAGCGCCAGAAGCAAGGCGAGGGCGGTGCGGGCGGGTTTCATCGGAGGGTTTCCAGGATGGAGGAGGCAGAACTCTACTGTTGGCGATCAGGTTGGATGGCATGCGGCGCTGCCGGCGGCTGGCCGTCTGGGCTGCCGGGCGGAAGCGGGACCGAAAGATCGATCGCGGCCTTGTGGCTCTGCTCGAGGAAGGGAAGGGGTGCGCCGGACGCTGCAAAGGTGATGCAGCAGACTGCGAGGGAAGTAAGGGCGAGACGGATTGAGGTTTTCACGACTGTCCCCTTCTGTCGCGGAGACCGGTCCCGGTCTCGCGATGGTCAGGTTGTCGCAGGCGATTGAGGCCGCTCTCCGGCGTCAATTGGGGCGAAACAGCGATTAGTCGCGATTTATTCGAGTCGGACTGTCTCTGCTCGGGGCGGCCCTAGACGGCCGCCCGCGCGGCGTAGTCGAGGTTGGCCCAGAGAACGACGCCGATGATCGCCGCATAGAGAAGCACGGCGAGCAGGGCGGTGAGAGGGCCGCCCCTGGCGACAACATCTGCGCCGGAATCCTGCGCCCCGGAATCCTGCACCTTGTCTTCCTGTCGCGTCGTCATGACGAGCAGCGCCACGACCAGGAGCACGAAGCCGTAGGAAGCGAGGTAGACCTGATCGATCATCAGCAGGTAGCCGACCTCGGGCAGGCCAGCCATGGCGCTGAACTGCAGCGCCACGAGGGTGAGCAGCGCGGTAATGGAGAGGCCGACGCGGGCCTCGACGTGGCTGGGGCTGAGCAGCAGGGCGGCGGCGGCGACCAGCACGACGATGAAGACGGGCAAGAGCGCCTTGGTGATGCCCGAGAGGATCGGGCGCGAGATCGGGATCGAAACGATGGCGCGTGAATAGGGGGCGGCTGTCGGATTGGCGAGATCGCCGAAGGCGGTGGGGTAGGGCTTGTTGACGATCTCAAGCGTCGGCTTGCCGATGATGAAGCCCGGCAGCTCGATGTTGTGGTTCATGGCGATCTCGTCGACGGCGTAGACGAGGCGGCCGGCGTCCCACTCCTGATCTTCGATCTCGATCGTGAGTTTGTGGTTGTCGAAGGGATAGGTGAGGATCGAGAACTTGGCGGCGAACGGCCCCTGGTGGCGGAACACCTGGTATTCGGAGCCGTCCGGCTGCGGTTGGGGCACGTCGTACGTGGCGGTCTGCACATGATCGTCCGGCGCGAACATGTTCATCCACTCGAAGGACGAACCAGGGACGATGGCGGGGTCGCTGTCGCGGAACCAGACATAGACGTCGGCCACGTAGGAATAGTTGTGCAGATCGATCGACTGGATGTCGTTGATGTAGAGGCCGATCTTCACGGTCGACGGGCCGGTCGAAGCTGGCAAGGGCTGTTCGACGGGCGTGGCGGGAGCGGGCTGCTGGGCGGCCATCGGCATGCCGAGGCCAATCGCGAGCGCGATGAACGCAAGGAAACGCAGGAACGCTTTCACGGCCGACCCTCCACAAAGTCCCAGGCAGGTCCCGGACCGTCTAGTGATTCCCGGCCGGGGGCGAGGCGCCTTTGGCTTTGGTTTTCCGCTTGCGCGAGAGGAGATTGAGGATCTCGACGAAAGCGGAGAAAGCCATGGCGGCATAGACGTAGCCTTTCGGAACGTGGACGCCGAAGCCGTCCGCGATCAGCACCATGCCGATCATCAGGAGGAAGCCGAGCGCCAGCATGACGACGCTGGGGTTGGCGTTGATGAAGCGCGACAGTGGACCCGAGGCGAGAAGCATGACGGCGACCGCGGCGATGACGGCGATGAACATGATGGCAAGGTGGTCTGTCATGCCGACGGCGGTGAGGATCGAGTCGATCGAGAACACGATGTCGAGGATCAGGATCTGCACGATGGCGGCGCCGAAGTTCATCGCGGCGCGGCCTGCGACAGGAGCGTCCTCGTTCTTGTGCGTGTCGGGATCCATCGTGTGGTGGATTTCGGTCGTCGCTTTCCAGACCAGGAAAAGACCGCCTGCGATGAGGATGATGTCGCGCCAGGAGAAGGCGGTTTCCCATTGTGGTTCGCCGTGCTCGCCTAGCGGGCCAACCCAGCCGAGGTCGACGACGGGATGGATGAGGCCCACGATCCAGGCGATGCTGCCCAGCAGAGCGAGGCGCATGACGAGGGCGAGGCTGATGCCGATGTTGCGCGCCTTGGCGCGGTTCGCCTCGGGGAGCTTGTTGGTGAGGATCGAGATGAAGATCAGGTTGTCGATCCCGAGAACGATCTCCATCACAACCAGCGAGATCAGCGCAGCCCACGCGGTGGGATCGTTCAGCAGCGGCTCAAGCGTGAAATCCATCGGGGTGTCAGCTCCGTCGGCCCAAGCCGTCTTCCTAGGGCCAACTGCGTTGCGGGTTAAGCGGAAACGGACGAGTGCAGTCGATCAATTCAGACGAAGACGCATGATAAATTCGTCATCCAGGGTATCGCCCACCTTGAACTTGTAGGTTCCCACCTTCTCGAAGCCGCGGCTCTCGTAGAGGGCGATAGCGCGATGGTTGCCTTCCCAGACCCCGAGGAAGAGGTTCTTGGCGCCGCGCTGTCGGGCGCGTTCGGTCGCCCATGCCAGAAGAATGCGGCCGACGCCGACGCCCTGGCCGGCCTGGTAGACGTAGACCCGGTGGAGTTCGAGGGCGGGGTCCGGGCCGACGTCGGTCGGCAGTTTGACCGGGCCGATCTTACAGTAGGCGACCATGCGCTTGCCCGAGAAGGCCATGCGGATCTCGACCTGCGGATCGCGCAGGTCCTCTTTCATCTTCTCGACCGAGTAGGTGTCGTCGAGATAGCGCTTGAGGTCGGACGGTGAATAGAGATGGCCGAACGTCTCCACGAATGTGTCACGCCCGATGTCTGCGAGATCGGCAGCGTCGGTCTCGCGTGCGTCGCGGAAGGTTAGCTCGCGGTCCAACTCTCAACTCCAGCTAGCGTCCGGCCGGGGCTGTTTCGGCCCGCGAAGCATAGACGAATTCGCGAACTGCGTCGCCCAGAAGCACCAGCTTGGCAAGGGACCACACGCCCTGCCGGTCGAAAGATTCCATCGGTTGGATGAGTCGGTCGGCGAGGTCGCGGCGCGGCGCGATCCAGGTCTCAACAAGCTTTTGCGCGGTGGCGCGGTCGGCGACGGGGGTTTTGCCCGTCTGGAGGATGGCGGCGATGGCGAGTTCGCTCTGTTGGCGCGGCAGGTCGTCGGCAACGCGCTGCAGGGCGAGGCGGTCCCAGTGGTCTCGCGGTTCGAGGTCGCGGGCTGCGGCGCGCATACGGTCGAGGCCGAGCTGTTCGCCGACCTGGTGCTGGACGAAGAGAGAGGCCGCAAGCGGCCATTTCGTCTGTTCGGAGATCTCCACCGTTTCGCGGGCCGAGACCAGCGCGCGGACGAGGCCGACATCGTGGGCGATGTCGGTGGGCGCCCCCGCGGCCCGGTATTTCTCGGCGCGGGATTCGACGCGGCGGAGCACCAGCGGCGAGAGCGCGGTCGGAAGGGCGCTGCGGATTTCGGCAATGGCGGCGCGGTAGCGCTCGATCACCTTCGCGACCGATCCGGTTTTCACCATCGTCGTGTCGGAAATGAAGGCGCTGGCAAGCATGCGCAGGTTGGCGGCGGTCTCGACCGACATCAGGATCTGCGCGGCTGCGGGCGCTTTGCCGTCCAAAGCATTGATGCGCGCGAACAGGTCGTCGAAGTGGAAAGCCGCGTAGGCGGCCTCGAACGCTTCGGCGATCTTGCCGCTGTCGATCCCTTCCGCATCTCGCTTCTGTATGGCGAAGGAGGCGCCGGTCAGGTTGACCAGCCGGTTGGAGAGCCGCGTTGCGATGATCTCTCGACGCAGGCGGTGACGTTTGCGGGCCTCGCCGAACCTTTCCAGTTCTTTCGGGAAGTAGGTGGTGAGCAGGGTCTCAAAGGCGGTATCGTCCGGCGCCTCCGAGGCGATGAGGGAAGAAAACAGGTCGAGCTTGGCGTAGGCCATGATGACCGCGAGTTCCGGCCGGGCCAGGCCGAGCTGGCCTTCGCGCAGCTTGCGGAACTGCTCGGTGGAGGGCAGGCCCTCGACGGCGCGGTCGAGCTTGCCCTGCGACTCCAGCATTTCGATCAGGCGTTCGTGGCTGTCGAGATCCGCCGCGGCCGTCGCCTGCATCACGCTGAGCGCGCCGGTCTGGTCGTAGTTGTTCTCCAGCACCAGATGCCCGACCTCATCGGTCATCGACGCCAGAAGCGCGTTGCGGTCGGCGGCCTTGAGCGCGCCTTCGCTGATCGCTTCGGTGGTGAGGATCTTGATGTTCACTTCATGGTCGGATGAATCGACGCCGGCCGAGTTGTCGATGGCGTCCGTGTTGATGCGGCCGCCCTTCCGAGCGAACTCGATGCGGCCAGCCTGCGTGACGCCGAGGTTGGCGCCTTCCGCGACGACTTTGGCGCGTACGTCCTTGCCGTCGACGCGCAGGATGTCGTTGGCCTTGTCGCCCACGTCTGCGTGGCTTTGGGTCGAAGCCTTGATGTAGGCGCCGATGCCGCCGAACCAGAGCAGGTCGACGTCGGCAGTGAGCAGCGCCTTCAAGAGCACGTCGGGTGTCACGGCGTCTTCGGCGAGGCCGGCCAGCGCCTTGATCTCCGGTGTGAGCGTGATGGACTTGGCCGAGCGCTCGAAGATACCGCCGCCCTTGGAGATCAGCTTCCTGTCGTAGTCGGCCCACGAGGAGCGCGGCAGGTCGAACATGCGCTTGCGCTCGTTGTACGAGGCTTCGAGGTTGGTCGGGTTGGGATCGAGGAAGATGTGGCGGTGGTCGAAAGCCGCCAGCAGCCGGATGCATTTCGACAGCAGCATGCCGTTGCCGAACACGTCACCCGACATGTCGCCGATGCCGATCACGGTGAAGGGCTGGGTCTGCGTGTCGTGGCCCATCTCGCGGAAGTGCCGCTTCACGGCTTCCCATGCGCCGCGTGCGGTGATGCCCATCTTCTTGTGGTCGTAACCGACCGAGCCGCCGGAGGCGAACGCATCGCCCAGCCAGAAGCCGTAGTCGGCAGAGAGGCCGTTGGCGATGTCGGAGAACGTCGCCGTGCCCTTGTCGGCGGCCACGACCAGGTAGGGATCCTCGCCGTCCCACGGGATGACGCCGGGCGGGTGGACGGTCTCGCCCTTCACGATGTTGTCGGTGAGCTGGAGCAGGGCGCCGACGAAGACTTTGTATGCGGCGATGCCCGCGTTCTGGATTTCCTCGCGCGTGCCCTTGGCGGGAAGTTGTTTGGGATAGAAGCCGCCTTTCGAGCCGACCGGCACGATGACAGCGTTTTTCACCTGCTGCGCCTTTACGAGGCCGAGCACTTCGGTGCGGAAATCCTCACGCCGGTCTGACCAGCGCAGGCCGCCGCGCGCGACAGGCCCAAAGCGCAGGTGGACGCCTTCGACATCCGGCGACCAGACGAATATCTCGCGATAGGGCCGTGGCGCGGGCAGCGGATCGGCCTCGCGGCTCGCGATCTTCACGGCGATGTGGCGGCTCGGCTTTCCGGCGGCGTCGGTGATGTAGAAATTTGTGCGCTGGGCGGATTTCACCAGAGCAAGCAGGCGTCGCAGCACGCGGTCGGCATCCAGCGTCGCGACAGCTTCGAGTTCCTTGTTGATCTCGGTGTTCACTGGCTCGGCGGATTTCCGGCGCGCGTCGAGGTCGGCTTTCGAGGCCGTGTCGAACTTGATGGCGAACAGCTTGAGGAGATTTAGCGCGATCTCTGGATGCTCGGCCAGCGCCTTCACCTGCACGGCTTCGGACGGATCGAGGCCCGACTGGCTGCGGAAACGACACAGCGTGCGGAGCAGCGCGGCTGAGCGCCAGTCTACGCCAAGCGCGACGACAAGGCTGTTAAAGCGATCGTTCTCCGTGTCGCGCCCCCAGATCGCCTCGAAGGCTTTCTCGAAGCGGGCATCAAGGCGCTTCTGGCCGGGCGAGCGCTCTATGGTGAGATCGTGCACATAGACCGCGCCTTCCGGCTCTGGATCATGTGCGGCGAGGCGGATCGGATAGCCGACCTCGGCGCGGACGCGCAGGCCCATGCGTTCCAGCACAGGCACGATCTCGGCGAGTTCGAGCGGCTGGTCGCGGTGGTAGATTTTCACGTGGCTGACGCCGGCCTCGAAGTCCGGGCCCCACACGCGCGCGCGGAGCGCCTTTCCAGGCGGTAGCGCGCCGATGGCGATGAGGTCGGCGAGGCCTTCCTCGGGCTGGAACGCTTCCTTGTAGGCGGCGGTGAAGCGCGCGCGGGCGGAGAGCGCCTGATCACCGCCGGTCGAGCGGGCGACGCGGCCGAGCGCATCCTCCCAGGTCTCGAAGAGCTGGCGCATCTGAAGGTCGAGGCCGTCCTCGTCCGGCTCCGGATGGCTCTTGGGCAGGCCGATGATCAGGTGGACGCGCGCAAGCGGACCGTCGCCGAAGAAGGGATAGAAGGCCGAGGCGCGGCCACCGTATGCGTCAGCGAGAATTTTGTGGGCGCGGGTGCGCAGTTCTGAGGTGTATGAATCGCGGGGCGTATAGAGCAGGGCGGAGACATAGCGGTCGAAGCGGTCGCGGCGGATGAACAGGCGCGTGCGAGGGCGGATCTGCAGGCGCAGGACACCGCCGGCGATGCGGGCGAGGTCGTCGACGGATATCTGGAACAGCTCGTCGCGCGGATAAGTCTTCAGCACGACGTCGAGCTGCTTCATCGAGAAGCGCGAACCGGTAGCGTAGACGGCCTTCACCTTCTCGAGCTTGCGGCGGACCAGTGGCACTTCCTCGGCATCGCGAGTGTAGGCTTCCGACGTGAAGAGGCCGACGAAGCGCGTCTCGCCGATCACCTCGCCTCGGTCGTCATAGCGCTTGACGCCGATGTAGTCGGCATGGGCGCGGCGATGGACGCGGCTGATGAAGCTGGCCTTGGCGACAATGATCGGCGTTGGCTCGTTGAGGAAACCACGGATCGCGGGCGTAAGCACGGTCGGTTCGGCGGCGCGCGACAGAACATTGCGGGAATAGTCGCGCAGAATGCCGAGGCCGGATTTCTCGTCGACGATCGGCTCCTCGCTCATCAGCTGGCCCTTGGCGTCGAGCGCGAAGGTGTAGTCGCGCGCGCCGAGGAAGGTGAAGTTCTCGTCGACCAGCCATTTGAGGAAGGCGCGCGCTTCGCTGATCTCCGCTTCGGAGCGGGTCTTTGTGGGTTTCAGAGCAGCGAGATGATCCGCCGCCGCCTGCATCTTGTCGGTCATGCGGTGGAAGTCGGCGTTGACTACGTCGACGTCGGCGAACGCTTCTTCCAACTTCTTCTGCACGTCCGCGAGCATCGCCTCGTCGAGCGAGGCGAGGTGGATCTGGACGGTCGAGCGTTTTCCTTTCGGGCCGTCGACGATGGGGTGAAGGACGGCGCGGACCTCGACCTTCGCTTCCTGGCAAGCGGCGATGGCGCTGTCGACCAGGAAAGCCATGTCGTCGCCGGCGACTTCCGCGACGGTCAGGCGAAGCGACTTACCGTCGGCGCCGGCTGGCCTGCGGGTACGGATGGCGCGCGAACCGGGGCGCGCCTGGTTCTCTTGATCGAACTCCCACAGGTCGAGCGCCAGCGAAGCGGCGTCGTCGACCGTCAGCGTTGCTACGTCCTCGACGAAGGCGTCGGCCAGATATTGTTCGAGAAAGGGGCGCAGCGCGTCGAGCGTGGGCTTGCCCTTGCGCTTCGACAGCTGCTTTTCGGCGGCGTCAAGAAGGCTCTCTTTCGAGAACGCCTGTTCACTGGATCGGGTCACGCCGCCTCCGAATGTCGGGGAGAATCACGTGGGAAGAATCACGGGGAAAACAACAGGAGAATTCTGCGTGCGCAGAGCTAGACCCGCGTGGCCCTTACGGGCAAGCGCGAGATTTGAAGCAGGCTGGTGCTGCATTGCGGAGATCGGAGCAATTTTGCTGTTCGCGTAGCCTGCCGCAGCGCAAAGCCGGTGATTCTCGGGTCAGATATCGGTCAGCAGGTCATGGCGGGGATCGTGCCCGGCCTCGTCATGCTTCACGGCGTATTCACCGGGATTGCCGTCGGCGGACATCAGCACGGCAATCCAGCGCGCCCCCGGGATCTGCGCCAGCACAATCATCACCAGCACAGTCAGCGGCGCCGACAGGAACATGCCTGCCGGCCCCCATAGCGCGCCCCAGACGGCGAGGGAGAGCAGCACGACCAGCGCCGAGAGGTTGAGACTGTTGGACGTCATGCGCGGGCTGACGAAGTTGCCGATGACGAACTGCCAGACGCTGATGCCGAGGAAGACGATGGCCGCGCACGCCAACGAATCGTTCGGCATCCAGGCTGGCCAGTTCTCGGGCGGCTGCACGACTGCGAACAGGGCAGGCAACACGCTGGCGATGATCGAGCCGATCGTCGGGATGTAGTTGAGGACGAAGATGACGACGGCCCAGAACAGTGCGTTGTCGAGTCCGAGGATAAGGAGGGTGATGTAGGTAAGCACCGTGGTGATGATCGACAGCGCGGTCTGCACCCAGAGATACTGCTCCATCGTGCGGCGGATCTCCGCGCCGATGAGGCGGGCGCGCTCGCGGTCGCGCGGGCGGCGGAAGACGCGATCGAGCTTGCGGGAGAAGGTGTGGGCCGTGACATAGAGGAACGCCACGTAGATCAGGATCAGCACGATGTCGCCGACCAGGCCGGAGACGGAGTTGGCCGCGGTCTGGGCGAAACCGAGCGACGCGTCGGAATAGAAGAGCTGGCTCAGCGTGGGCGGTTGCGTCGTCGTGACGACCGCGCCTTCGGCGGGCACTGTGATGGCCTCGCCCGGCACCGGGGTCGGCACAGTGCTGGGGATGGCGCTGGGATCGACCGCCGGCGGGGGTCCCGCATCCGTAAGGCGCAGCCGCTCATATACCTGGCTGATCAGGTCGTTGATGTGCTGCTCGTAGAGCTTCGAATTGGCGGCGAACTCCACGATCGCGCCGCGGACGACGCCGATGAAGAGAATGATCGAGATGATGACGACAAGAATAGCGAAGAGGTGCGCAAGCCAGTCAGGAACACTGGGAAAAGGCTTGCGGATGGCGCGGGCAAAGCCCTCCATCACCAGCCAGATGAAGATTGCCATCGCGAAAGGCGCGAGGATGTGGGAGCCCTGCGCCAAGAGCATGCCGATGGCGACGGTGGCGATGACCCACACGCCGACCGTCATGTAGGTCCTGTTGTTAGTCCCCGTGGGCTGCAGCATGACAACAAGGCTTAAAGGCAGCGCGCGACTATGCAAAGCGCGCTCGCGCCAGAGAGGCGGGAAATCGCAAAACCGTCGCCTTGCCCGGTGCGCCGCCTCTGCTAGCAATAGGGCTTCTCCCGGAGGCAAACCCAATGACCGACAGCATTTTCATCGGCGGCGGCGGTCCGGACCACAAGGCGCCGCAGACCCTGCTGCTGGCGCGGGCGAATCGGCACGGGCTGGTCGCGGGCGCAACGGGAACCGGCAAGACGGTGACGCTGCAGATAATGGCCGAGCAGTTCTCGGCGGCGGGGGTGCCCGTCTTCTGTGCTGATGTGAAGGGCGACCTGTCGGGCATCTGCGTGCCGGGCGATCCGGCGGCGAAGGTTTCGGAGAAGTTGCAAGCGCGGGCGGCCGACATTGGCTTGCCGCCGATCGTGTTCGGAGCGGCGCCATGCGTGTTCTGGGACATCTATGGCAAGAAGGGACACCCGATCCGGGCGACAATCTCGGAGATGGGACCGCAGCTCCTGGCGCGGCTGCTGCAGCTCAACGACACCCAGGAGGGCGTACTGACGATCGCTTTCCAGTATGCTGACGACAACGACCTGCTGCTGCTCGACTTCAAGGACCTGCGCAGCCTGCTGGCCCATATCTCGACCATCTCGTCCGATATCCAGAAGACCTACGGCAATGTCGCGGCCGCGTCGGTTGGCGCGGTCCAGCGGCAATTGCTCCTGCTGGAGCGGGAGGGGGCCGAGACGTTCTTTGGCGAGCCGGCGCTGGAGCTGGCGGATTTCATGCGCGTGGACGCGCAGGGCCGGGGGATCATTAACGTTCTCGACGCCACGACGCTGATCAACTCGCCACGGCTCTATTCGACTTTCCTGCTGTGGCTGCTCGCGGAGCTGTTCGAACAGCTTCCGGAGGTCGGCGATCCGGACAAGCCGAGACTGGTATTCTTCTTCGATGAATCCCACCTGCTGTTCAACGACGCGCCAAAGGCGCTGACCGACAAGATCGAGCAGGTGGTTCGCCTGATCCGCTCCAAGGGGGTCGGCGTCTATTTCGTGACGCAGAATCCGAAAGACCTGCCCGAAAGCGTGCTGGCCCAGCTGGGCTGCCGCGTGCAGCACGCGCTGCGGGCGTACACGCCGACCGAGCGCAAGGGTGTAAAGGCGGCGGCGCAGAGCTTCCGGCCGAACCCCAATCTCGACACCGAGGCGGCGATCACCGAACTCGGCACGGGCGAGGCGCTGGTCTCGACGCTCGACATGAAAGGCGCGCCGACTGTGGTGGAGCGCACGCTGATCCGTCCGCCATCGTCGCGGCTGGGGCCGGCGACAGATGCGGAGCGGGCCGCGGTGCAGGCAGCCAGCCCGGTGGCAGCGAAGTATGACACGGTGCTGGACCGCGAGTCGGCCTACGAGCATCTGAGCGGCCGGGAGGCGCAGGCGGCGAAGGCCAAGGACGCGATGGCCAAGGCCGAGAAGGCCGAAGCCGAAGCGGCGAAGGCGCGACGGGAGGCTGCGGCGGCGGCTGCGCGTGCGCCAAAAGTTAGTCGGGCGCCGGCCCGGAAATCCACGCGCCAGACGCCTGCCGAGGCGGCCACCAGCACGTTCGCGCGCACGGCGGCCCGCGAACTGACCCAGTTCGTATTCCGAGGAATGTTTGGCGGACGGAAGCGGCGCTAGGCCCATGTGCGGTAAGTTCACCCAGCTGGTCGAATGGCATGACGCCGGCCCGTTTGCCGGTCCTCTTGCGATGATACCCGAGGACGTTGCGGTGATTTTCTCGACGCCCATGCGCCCGGCCAAGGTCATGATCCTCGACGAGGGCGGCAGGCGCGAGCTGAAAACCATGCGCTGGGGCTTCAGCAAGGCCGGTGCGAGGTCTTTCACGCCGGATCACATGCATGCGCGCTGCGAAACGGTCGATTCCAAGCCACGATTCTGCGATGCATTCGGTGAGCGGCGCGGTCTTCTGATGGTCGACACGTTCAATGAAGGCGAAGAGCAGGCCAACGGCCGAAACAAGCAATGGACGATCCGCCCGAAGGATCGCAAGGCGATCGCCATCGCGGTGATCTGGGAAGAATGGGGCGACGAGGGCCCGCCGGCCTTTATCCAGATAACCACGCCCGCCAACGCGCTCATCTCGAAGATCACCGATCGCATGCCGGCGATCCTGCGGCAGGAAGACTGGCCGTTGTGGCTGGGCGAGAAGGACGCGAAGCTCAGCGAGATCAAGTCGCTGCTGAAGACGTTCGACGACGGCGGTAACTGGGAGATGGCCGAACAGGCGCCGGCAAAATCGAAGGCGCAGAAGCCCGAACCGCCAAAGCAGATGAACCTGTTTTGACTGCGAAAAGCGGCTGTTTACTGTCGTTCAGCTCCAATTCAGCCAGCTCCTGACAGCATCGCTCCACCCTCAAGGGAGGAAATGATGCGCGCCCCTGAAACCAAGCTCCTCTACGCCGTGGGCATTCTTTTCGGGATGATGGCCGCCAGCTCGGCCTCGGCGCAGATCGACAGCGACACCACCACCGCGTCGTCGCCCGCCGTGAGCTCGATCGCCAAGCCGCGTGTGACTAGCGCGAAGACCGTCGGTCACGTGACGCACGCCCGCTCCTCATCGACGCGTACGCACGCCTAGCGGCGAGCGGCCGGAGCATCGCGACAGCGACGCGCGAGACCAAGAGCGACACGAAATCTCGCGCGAAGAAAATTTCGCCGCGAGGAATCTTTTCGCGTCTTGACGCGATTCTGGAAACTCCGCGTTCAGCTTCTCACGGCATGACTCATCTCCGAGATCACCTCACGGCCGTTGAGCGACCGCCTCGGCCGACAGCAACAGACCCTCGGAGACTCCCATGAAGACCTCGACCGCAAAACTGATGACCGCCCCGATGCCGGCGCCGGCCCCTGTCGTCACCATGGCCCCCGTGCTCGTGCCGGCCTCGGCGCCTGTCGCCGCCAAGCCTGCCGCGAAGAAACCCGCTGCCAAGAAGCCGGTCGTGAAGAAGGCGGTCGCCAAGGCCTCGACCGCCAAGAAGAAATCCGCCAAGAAGCCGGCGAAGAAGGCCAAGAAGGTTGTGGCCGCTGCGAAGAAGCCGATGAAGAAAGCCCCGGCGAAAAAGGCCAAGAAAGCTGCAAAGAAGAAGTAATTCGGGCTTCAGCCCTCCGGCACGACGACGGCGCGGTCCCACAGGACCGCGCCGTTTTCGTTCGGGGCTGCAGGTCTGCAAGCGATGAATCCGGTTCGTCCCAACAGAACGTTCAGGTTGAGTTCAGCGCGCGCCCACCAGCCTTCGATCGTTCGAGGAAGCGAAAGCATGATCAAGACGCCCACCATCCTTCTCGCCATCAGCGTGGCTGCTGGCCTTCTTTTAGCCGGTCCAGCCGTTGGCCAGAGCAACAACACATCCAACAACACCTCGACAAACACGAGCAGCGATCCGCGCTCAAGCAACTCCAGTTCCAATTCATCTAGCAATTCCTCGCGTTCGCGAGAAGGTACGCGCGACTACCGCTCAGACGTTCGCAGCGACGAACGCGGCGATGGCAGCTACCGCTATGAGGAGCGCGAGTACTTCCGCAACGACGACGGCGTGTGGCGCCGCATCTATCGGGAAAGAGAAGACAACCGGTACCGGGATCGCAACCGCCGCTACGACGATGACCGCTACGACGACTGACGCCTAGGGCTGGTTCGCCAGAACGAACCACAGGCCGGCGGCTGACGCAGCTGCTATCGCGAAGCCGGTCAGCAACCAGCCCCAGCCTGTCGTGTTGCGAACCACGACGGGCGGTTGAGGCGGCTCGGCGGCGCGGGTGAGGGCGGCATCGAGCTTTTCGAGCGTTTCGGGCAGGCGGCGCAGGCGGGACAGGGCCTCGCGCGCCGTATCGAGCGCGAGCTTGCGGATGCCTTCGGGGCCGAACTCCCGCCTGCTCCAGCGGTCGACAACGGGCTTGGCGGCCTGCCAGATGTTGTGGGCCGGGTCGATCGAGCGGGCGACGCCTTCGACTTGGACCATGGTCTTCTGGAGCAGGATCAGCTCGGGCCGGAGGTGCATGCCGAACTGGCGGGTGATGTCGAAGAGCTGCAGCAGAACGCGGGCCATCGAGACTTCGGTGGCGTCCTTGCCAAAGATGGGCTCGCCGACCGAGCGCAGCGCCTGCGCGAACTCATCCATCGAATGGTTGGCGGGCACGTAACCTGCCTCGAAATGGACCTCGGAGACGCGCTTGTAGTCGCGCTCGAGAAAGCCTTTCAGAATTTCAGCAAGAAACAGCCGCTCGTTCCGGCCGATCCGGCCCATGATGCCGAAGTCGACCAGAAACAGACGGCCATCCGGGGCTAGGATCATGTTTCCTTCGTGCAGATCGGCGTGGAAGAAGCCGTGATCCAGCGCGCAGGCGAGAAAGCCGCGGGTGATGCGGTTGGCGAGGTCGATGCGGTCGTTGGCGCCTATGGCGCCGGGGTCGGTCAGCGAGCGGCCGGCGATCCATTCGGTGGTGAGGACGCGCTGCGAGGTGCGCTCCCAGTCGACCTTCGGAGCGTAGACATAATTGTCGATGGCGGCGATTTCAGCGAATTCGGAGGCGGCGCCGGCTTCGAAACGGAGGTCCATCTCGCGGGTGAGCGAGCGCGCCATGGTGTCGATGAAGGCTGCAGGCTCCATCCGCTTCACGTCCGGCGGGCCGTGTCTCTGGGCGGAATAGGCGATGCGGCGCATGGCGCGCAGTTCGAGCTCCATCTTCCGCTCGATGCCCGGGCGCAGGATCTTCACGGCTTTCGTGCCCTGCGGCGTTTCCAGCTTGTGGACCTGCGCCACGGACGCGGCGGCGACGGGATCGCCCAAGGACGGGAAGAGCCGGTCTGTGTTTTCGCCGAATTCGGAGCGCAAGGATTTCAGCGCCTGTGCCTTGGGGAAGGGAGGAAGCGCATCCTTGAGGCGGGAGAGGTCGGTCGCGGCCTGGACCCCGATGACGTCCGGCCGCGTCGCCATGAACTGACCTAGCTTGATCCAGGCGGGTCCCAGCTTTTCGAGCGCGCGTGCGAAGCGCTCGCCAGGGCGTCCCCGGCCGCTGCCGGAGAACAGCCGGAGGAAGCCGCCGGCGAAGCGCGCCGGCCACGGCATGCGCGAGCGGTAGTCCGCAGGTATCACCACGTCGTGCCGGATCATGACCATGCCGGCGCGGGCAAGGCGCATATAGTCGGAGATGGCATCGAACATGGGCTACACCGCCCAGCCCGTGTGGAGCGCGGCGACGCCGCCGGAATAGTTCTGGTAGCCGACCTGCGCGAAGCCCGCAGCCTTCACGCGCTCCGCGAAGTCATCCTGGTTCGGGAAGCGGCGGATCGACTCGACAAGGTACTGGTAGCTGGCTCGGTCGCCGGTGACGAACCCGCCGAGCGCCGGGATCACATTGAAGGAATACTTATCGTACGCTTCCTGCAGGGCTGCGTGCGTCATGTGTGAGAATTCGAGGCAGGCGAAACGCCCGCCCGGTTTCAGCACGCGGCGGAACTCGCGTAGCGCCTGGTCGATCTCAACGACGTTGCGGATGCCGAAGGAGATGGTGACGGCGTCGGCGCACCTGTCGGGGAAGGGGAGGTTGGCGGCGTCGCACGCGACGCGCGGCATGTTCTCGTCGGTCGGCTTGATGCCAGCGACCAGCATAGCCTCGTTGATGTCTGACACGAAAGCCATCGAGCGCGTAGTGGATCTGCGGCGTCGCGCGACTTCGTCGGCGCGTTTCAGGAAGGCGCGGGCGATGTCGCCGGTGCCACCGGCCACGTCGATCAGGGTCTCGCCGGGTTGCGGATTGAGCCAGGCAATCATGTTGGCTTTCCACACGCGGTGGACGCCGGCCGACATCAGGTCGTTCATCAGGTCGTACTTGCCCGCGACCGACGCGAAGACGCCTTTCACGCGGCGGGTTTTTTCGTCCCGGCTGACATCCTCGAACCCGAAAGAGACCTTGTCGTCTTCCATCAGACTGAAAACATAGGCGAAGGGCCTTACCAGGGCTATACGCGAGTCCGATGCCAGAGCTTCCCGAAGTAGAGACCGTTCGACGCGGGCTTGTGCCAGCGATGGAAGGTAAACGCATCCTGCACGTGGAAACGCGCAGGAAAGACCTGCGATTCCCGTTCCCCGCGAACTTTGCCGAGCGTATCTCGGGCGCCCGGATGAACCATCTTGGGCGCCGGGCGAAATACCTGGTCGGTGAGCTTTCGACCGGGGAGGCGCTGATCATGCACCTCGGCATGACGGGGCGGTTCACGGTTTCAGGTCCGAAGCCGAAGAAGAAACCCGGCAAGTTCCGTCATCAGGCTGGCGAAGACGAGAAGCACGATCATGTCGTATTCGAGATGCAGGGTGGGGCGAAGGTCGTATTCAATGATGCGCGGCGGTTCGGGTTTATGGAGCTGTGGCCGGCGGGCGAACTGGAGTCCTATCCGGGTTTCGACGGGCTGGGGCCGGAGCCGATCTCGAACGAATTCTCGTCGGCCTACCTCGAAGAGGCGTTCGAGGGAAAGAAGACGCCGGTGAAGTCCGCGCTGCTCGACCAGCGGGTCGTGGCGGGTCTGGGCAACATCTATGTGTCCGAGGCGCTGTTTCGCGCGGGGATAAATCCCAAGAAGCTCGCGGGCGCGATCAAGCCGGACAAGCTCGGGCGGCTGGCTGTCGAGGTTCGCAACGTGATCAACGAGGCGATCAAGGCGGGCGGTTCCACCATCAGCGATTTCGCGACCACCGATGGCGAGCTCGGCTATTTCCAGCACCGCTTCCGGGTCTACGACAAGGCGGGCAAGCCATGCCCGACGTGCGCAAAGCCGATCAAGCGCATGGTGCAGGCGGGACGGTCGACCTTCTACTGCGCAAGTTGCCAGAAGTAGCGACCGCCTCCGCCGGGTAGCGCCGCCTGCAGGTTGGGATTACGCTCTGCCAAAACAGAGACGACCGGGCGGGAGACATCCATGAAACTCAAGGCCTCGCTTGTGGCGGTTGCGGCGGCGTTGGCAGCGGTAGCGATCAGCTCGTGCGTCACGCAGTCGGGCAAGATCGAGGCGGGCAAGCAGGCGCTTGCCGATGGCGAGTGGCCCTACTGGGGCGGCGATCCGCAGTCGACGCGGTTCTCGCCGCTGACGGACATCAAGGCCTCGAACGTCTCCAAGCTGGAGATCGTCTGGCGCTGGAGCGCGGACACGACAGGCTCGCCCGCCTCCGCCAACTTCAAGTCAACGCCGCTGATGGATGATGGCGTGCTCTACATGCCGTGGCTCGATCATGGCGCAGCCGCTCTCGATGCTGTGACCGGCAAGACGTTGTGGACCTTCCTGCCGGAACCGCGCGACATCGGCGGACGTGCGGCGAACCTCGGCCCGCGCTCGCTCTCCTATTGGACCGACGGGACAGCGAAGCGCCTCTACCACAACTCGATCGACGGGCGGCTGTTCTCTATCGATGCGCGCACCGGGAAGGCCGATCTGGCGTTCGGCGAAAACGGTGCGATCAACTTGCGCACCGGTCTCGTCGAGGGAAGGGCGGTGGGCGATGTGGGGTCCGTGTCGCCCGCGCTGGTCGTCGGCGATGTGGTGGTCGTGCAGGTCGTGCCGGGTGGCGCGCGCGACAAGGAATCGACACCCGGCTACGTCCGCGGTTTCGATGCGCGCACCGGCAAGGTGCTCTGGACGTTTCATACCGTGCCGCAGAAGGGCGAGTTCGGCTACGAGAGCTGGCAGGAGGGGGCGGCCGACTACATCGGCAACACCGGCGTCTGGTCGATGATGAGCGCGGACCCCGAGACCGGCTATGTCTACATGCCGACCGACACGCCCTCGAACGACTTCTATGGCGGCCATCGCAAGGGCGACGGGCTCTATGGCGAGAGCCTGCTCTGCATCGATTCCAAGACCGGCAAACGCATCTGGCACTTCCAGGTCGTCCACCATGGCGTGTGGGACTACGACAATCCCGCCGCGCCGATCCTCCATGAGATCACCAAAGACGGGAAACAGCGCAAGGTCGTGACGCTGCTGACCAAGCAGAACATGGTCTTCGTGTTCGACCGGCTGACCGGCGAGCCGATCTGGCCGATCGAGGAGCGGCCCGTTCCGCAATCGAAGATCCCCGGCGAGCAATTGTCGCCCACCCAGCCCTTCCCCACTAAGCCCGCGCCGCTGTCTAAGCTCGGATATCACGAGGAAGACCTGATCGACTTCACACCTGAGCTTCGCGCCGAGGCGTTGAAGATGATGGAGCAGTACGACAAGGGCCCGATGTATACCCCAATCGGCGAGGTCGGCCCCGGCAAGCGCGGCACGCTGATCTATCCGGGCTATGGCGGCGGGGCGAACTGGAATGCGGGCGCCTACGATCCGAAGACGCACATCCTCTATGTGCCGATCCGTCACCGGCCGAATGCAGCGGGCCTCGCGAAGGGCGATCCGGCGCGCACCAACAACGCCTATGTCCAGTCAGGCAACCATGTGCTGATGGGGCCGAAGGGCTTGCCGATGTTCAAGCCTCCGTGGAGCGAACTGATCGCGCTCGACATGGATCGCGGCGAACAGTTGTGGCGCGTGCCGGTCGGCCCAGCGTCCGACTTCGTCAGCAGTCACCCGGCGCTGCAGGGGCTGGGCCTCGACTTCTTCAAGATGAGCCGCTTCGACATCAAGCCGAGTCCGCTGTTGATGGCGGACCTCGTCTTCCTCGGCGAGTCCGGCAACATCACGGACGGCACGGGCGGGCCGATGATGCGGGCTTACGACAAGACCAACGGCAAGGTGGTGTGGGAGAAGGAGCTGCCTGGTTTGGTGACCGGCGCGCCGATGACCTACCGCTACAATGGAAAACAGGTGATCGTGGTTGCAGTGTCGAAGCGCGGTCAGCCCGCGGAGCTGATTGCCTTGGGGCTAGGCGACGGCGTTGACGACGCGGTGGTGGCCTCAGCTTCGCCGATGCCACCCGGCGCTTCAGTTGCTGCCGCAGCTTTCGTCAACGCGACGCGTGCTGAGCTGACGCTCGGCCGGGACGCTTTCGGGCGGACCTGCGCTGCATGCCACGGGCCGTCGGGCAGCGGTCTGGCTGGCGGCGGGCCGTCGCTCGCAGGGCAGGGCGACGTCGCGCAGATTGCTCGCACCATCACACAGGGCAAGGGCGAGATGCCGGCGATGGCCGGGGCGCTCAAGCCGGAAGAGGCCGACGCCATCGCGAAGTTCGTCGCGTCCGGTTTCCCGCGCGGCGGCGCGCCGGCGCCTGACGCTGGCTAGATCGAGCCGAAGTCGCCGCCGCGTCCCTTGCCGGAGGCAAAGCGTGCGGCGCCGGCGACGCCTTCCTTTGCGACCACCGGCGCGCCGCGCCGGGCTTCGGCCTTGAGCGCGTCGTCGATATCGAGGCTCCATCCGGCGTAGGCGCTGGCGCGGTCGGCGCGCATGCAGGCCTGCGGGAAGCGGGCGATCTCTTTTGCCAGCGCGACAGCGGCAGCTCGTGCCTCGCCGGGTTTCACCACACGGTTGGCTAGACCCCAGCCAAGAGCTTCGTTCGCATCAACAGCGCGGCCCGTCAGGATCATGTCCATGGCCCGGCCCTGTCCGACGATGCGGGGCAGGCGGAGTGTGCCGCCATCGATAAGAGGCACGCCCCAGCGACGGCAGTAGACGCCGAAGATCGCGGTCTCCGAGCAGACGCGCATGTCGGCCATCAGCGCCAGTTCGAGGCCGCCTGCGACGGCGTGGCCCTCGATTGCGGCAATGAGCGGCTTGGATAGGGAGATGAACGGCTCCGGAGCATCGCGGTCCGCCAAAAGCCGGCTAGGGCCCATGGGCGCCTGTTGCGGGTGTTTCTTCACCGGCGGGCTGAAGTCGGCGTCCCGTTTGGCTACGGCCTTGAGATCCGCTCCTGCGCAGAAGGCGCCGTCAGCGCCGGTGAGGACGGTCGCGAGCACGTCGTCGTCGCGCTCGGCATCGCAGAAGGCATCGTATAGCGCGGCTGCGGTCTCCGGGTCGACCGCGTTGCGCGCGCGCGGTCGGTTGATGGTAATGATGGCTACCGGACCGTCACGTTCGACGATGATGCTCATGAGGCTCTCTCCAGATCGCCGCATTAAGACGCCTGCAGCGATAATTTGCCAGTGTCGGCGAACTCCGGGACACTCAGCCGGAGCTGGAGAGCCATATTGAGCACGCGATTTCATTGTCTGGCGGGCGCCATCGGGTTCGCGGTTGTCGTGGCGGCGCCCGCGCATGCCACCGATTTCCTCAAGGCGATCGACGACGTGCCGCTGGTCGCTGGGCTCACTGAGCAGGCCGACCCGGTCGTGTTCGAATCCGAGCAGGGCCGCGTGGTGAAGACCAGCGCCTCCGGCAGCGCAGACTATGGCGCCGTGCGCGACTTTTACCTCACAACGCTTCCGTCGCTGGGCTGGAAGCAGGAGGGGCGGGGCACAGGCGGAAAGCTCGTCTTCGCCCGCGAGCATGAGCGCCTGACGCTTTCCATCGAACCCGCCGCAGGCGTGAAGTCGCCGCTGAACGTGATCTTCGAACTCGTCGTCAAGCTCGCCTCGACGAAACTGCCGGAGTAAGCAAGTCTCCGGTACGCGCTGAGGCGCACGCAGGAGACATGCGATGACTTACGAAACGCTGCTGGTGGAGACCGATGGCCCTGTGGGCATCATCACGCTCAACCGCCCGGATGCGCTGAACGCGCTCAACAGCAAGCTGTGTGCGGAATTGATCGAACAGCTCGGCGCGTGGGACAAGGATGCTGGCATAGGCTGCGTCGTCCTGACCGGCGCAGGCCGCGCCTTTGCTGCGGGAGCCGACATCAAGGAGATGGCGCCGCGGTCCTACATGGATGTCTACAAGGCGGACATGTTCGGCGCGTTCGAGCAGGCAGTGTCCTCCTTCCGCAAACCCATCGTCGCTGCGGTGAACGGGTTTGCGCTGGGCGGCGGCTGCGAGCTCGCGATGCTGTGCGACTTCATTCTGGCTTCCGAGACGGCAAAGTTCGGCCAGCCGGAGATCAACCTTGGCGTTATGCCAGGCATTGGGGGCACCCAGCGCCTCACCCGGTACGTCGGCAAGTCCAAGGCGATGGAGATGTGCCTCACTGGGCGCATGATGGATGCGGCGGAGGCCGAGCGCGCTGGGCTCGTCTCGCGCGTGCTTCCTGCTGACAAGCTGATGGAAGAGGCGAAAGCCGTAGCCAAGAAGATCGCCTCCCAGTCGCAGCCCATCGCCATGATGACCAAGGAGACCGTGAACGCCGCCTACGAGACTACCCTGCGCCAGGGCATCATGTTCGAGCGGAGACTGTTCCACTCCATGTTTGCGACCGCTGATCAGAAGGAGGGAATGGCTGCTTTCGTCGAGAAACGCCCTGCCAAGTTTTCAAATTCGTGATCGCGGCGCCGTTCGGGCATCCGATCAAATCGTGCAGGACCCGAATTGACCACTCACAGGCACGCTGTTAAGACGCCCCTCCCTTGAAGTCCGGACCTCGTCCGGGGCCAAGGAAAACGGAGCAGGAAAGACCGATGGCCAATACTAAATCCGCCAAGAAAATGGTGCGCAAGATCGCGCGGCGGACCGAGGTCAACAAATCGCGCCGTTCGCGCGTCCGCACCTTCGTCCGCAAGGTCGAGGAAGCCGTCGCCGCCGGCGACAAAAAGGCTGCCACGACCGCGCTGAAGGCTGCTGAGCCGGAAATCATGCGCGGCGTGACCAAGGGCGTGCTTCACAAGAACACCGCTTCCCGCAAGGTTTCCCGCCTCGCGGCTCGCGTCAAAAAACTGGGTTGAGGCCGGGCGCTTCGCCCACCTCCTACGCATCCTGATAGTTGAGTTTTTGTGCACCGCAGTGTTCGCAAGACGAGAGTTTGCGTCTGCAAATATTCGTCCGGATGCGTCATAATTTAGCAGACCGTACGAAACGTATCGGACCGTGAAAACGACTGCATTTCGCAAGCAAAATCAGCGGCAATACCTATTGCGACGTTTTGGTTAAAATAAAAACGCGGCTGCGGCTTTCATGACTGTTGACGAGTGCTTCCGTTCGGAGAAAAACTCTCCTCCGTAGCGAGTAACCTTCCTTCGTTCGGACCGACTTCCGCGGCTCAGGGGCTTGAGCCGTAGAGAGCCGTTTTGTGTCCGTCCTCCCGGGAAGGGTGCATCGACAAAATGGGTAGATGGGCAAAATCGAGGGGCTCGATGATCAACAAACAGAACACGACACGATTTGCACCCGGTGGGGTCGGCGGCGCTTCCAGGACCACGACGGAGACGCTACCTTCGGTTCGCCGAACGGATACCGGGGCCAGCACGGGAAAAGAGATCCCGGCCATCTGGGCGGGCGTCCGTGAGACGCTGCGCCGCAGGCTGGGCGAAGCGCGTTTCGACGCCTGGATCGCGCGTCTCGACCTGATCGCCGAGGTTAACGGCGAGATCCTGGTCGCCGCCCAGGGCGAACTGGAATACGACCGCGTCAACCGCGAATTCATCCGCGACATCCAGCATGCCTGGGGTCAGGCCGATGCGCTCGGCCGCAAGGTGCGCCTCGATGTGCGTGGCCGGATCGAGCCCGAGGTGCTGGCGCTGGCTCAGCCCGCCGACCGTATGGCCGCCGCCTATGCCGAAGTCGCGCACGAGCCCTCGGCCGAGATCGCCGAGGCAGGCGCCGAGACCGTCGAGGAAGTCCAGACGCTGGACAATTTCCTGGTCGGCGATTCCAACCGCATCGCCTTTGGCCTTGCCCGCCGGCTCGCCCTGGGCGCCAGCGTCGCCGCCCATGTCGTCACCGTCATCGGCCCGCATGGCGTCGGCAAGACCCACCTTCTCAGGGGTATCGAAGCCGCGCTCAAGACCACGAAGGGCGAGGGCAGCGTCCTCTATATGAGCTCGGAGGACTTTACCGTCGCCTTCGTCGAAGGTGTGAAGCGTAAGGACACGTCCGACCTGCGCTCCATGGTCCGCCGCGCCAAGGTCGTCCTGCTCGACGATTTCCAGTTCATCTGCTCCAAGCCCGGCACGCTGGTGGAGTTCTTCTCCCACCTGCGCGCGATCGTCGCGAATGGCGGCGTGGTGGTTCTGGCCTGCGACCAGACCCCGGCCGTGCTCGACCAGCTCGACGACCGCATGCGCGACGAGATCCAGGGCGGCGTCACCGTCCACATGGATCTGCCCGAGCGCAGCCTGCGCCGCGAGATCCTGCGCACCAAGGCGGATGCGATCACCTCCGCCTATGAAGAGTTCGTCTTCCCGGACGAGTGGGTGGAACTCCTGGCTGACCGCCTGCCCGCTTCCGGCCGCGCGCTCAGCGGCGCCGTGAAGAACGTTTTCGTCGGCACAGTGATGGTCAACGAGCCGCTCAGCCGCGCCGCGGTCGAAAAGGCGATCCAGCTCCAGCTCGGTGGCTCGCCGGTGCGCGCGCCCAAGATCGACACGATCAAGGACGTCACCGCCAAGGCCTATGGCGTTACCAAGCAGGATCTCGAATCCTCTTGCCGCAAGCGCCAGTTCGCTCAGCCCCGGCAATACGCCATGTATCTCAGCCGCCAGCTGACTAAGTGCTCCTACCCGCAGATCGGCAGGCTGTTCGGGGACCGCGATCACACCACCGTTCTCTTCGCTTACCGCAAGATTTCCGCGATGGTCGGCTCGAACGAGACGATGGCCGAGGAGCTGCGCCAGCTCGAACAGCGCATTCTCGCCGACCCAAGAAACAACCGATAGGCGGCAACACCGCCGGCGCGCGCAAGCAGCTTGGGGGCAGGCTGGGGATAGGTCCAAACGGGCCTTTCCGTATCGAGAGGATAAGCTAAGGTCTCGGCCCGCCCTGACAGGCGGGCCGAAGCTTTTTCGGCAAGGTCCGACAGGCGTCTCTCCCGCTACCAGGGAGGACGCCTCCTGACAGGAATTGGGCGAATGAAACTGACCATCGATCGCAACGCCCTGATGCGTGCGCTTTCCCACGTCCAGGCCGTCGTCGAACGGCGGAACACGATCCCGATCCTGTCCAACATCCTGATGTCGGCCGAGGGCGACCGGCTGAGCCTGACTGCCACCGACCTCGATATCGAGGCGACGGACGCGGCCGAGGCCAAGGTCAAGAAATCCGGCTCGGTCACTGCCCCGGCCCAGACGTTGTTCGACGTGGTGCGCAAGCTTCCCGAAGGCTCGGAAATCGCGCTCGAGCTTGCCGAGAACCGCCTGACCATTTCCTCCGGCCGCTCGCGTTTCGCCCTGCCGACGCTGCCGGCCTCCGATTTCCAGACCATGGCCAAGGAGGCTTCGGCCACCAAGTTCGAGGTAGAGGCGGCCGAGTTGCGCCGACTGATCGACAAGACGCGCTTTGCGATCTCGACCGAGGAGACGCGCTATTACCTCAACGGCATCTATCTCCACCATGCCAAGGGCGCGGACGGCGCCGTGCTGCGTGCCGTGGCGACCGACGGCCACAGGTTGGCGCTCGCGGACGCCAAGGCGCCTAAAGGCTCGAACACGCTCAAGGGCATCATCGTGCCGCGCAAGGCCGTCGCCGAGGCCCGCCGCCTGTTGGAAGACGCGCCCGAGACCGTGACGGTCGAAGCCTCCGATTCCAAGATCGTCTTCCGCATCGGCGAGGCGGTGCTGACATCCAAGCTGATCGACGGCTCATTCCCAGACTACCAGCGCGTCATTCCGAAGGATAACACCAAGATCCTCACCGTCGACAACAAGCTGTTCTCCGCCGCTGTCGACCGCGTCGCGACCGTGTCGGCCGAGCGCTCGCGTTCCGTGAAACTCTCGCTCGCTTCCGGCAAGCTGACGCTCGCGGTCAGTCACTCGGAAACCGGGCAGGGCACGGAGGAGCTGGAAGCCCAGTACGACAGCGAACCGATGGAAATCGGCTTCAACGCCAAATACCTGCTCGACGTCGCCCAGCAGATCGAAAGCGAGGAAACCCGCATCGAATTCAATGATGCAGCCTCGCCGGCGCGCGTGCTCGACGCCAAGGACAGCGGCGCCCAGTACGTGCTGATGCCGCTGCGCGTGTGATGTGAGCGGCCTCCCGGTCGAGGTGCGCCGCCCCCATGTGCGCCTGACGCGCCTCGCGTTCGAGAATTTCAGGAACTATGCGTCACTGCAGCTTCGGCTGGATGGCCGGCATGTCTGCCTCTATGGCGCCAACGGGGCGGGCAAGACCAATCTGATCGAGGCGGTCTCCATGCTCTCGCCCGGACGCGGGCTGCGCGGAGCGGAGTTCACCGACCTTATCAGATGCGACCCCGAAGGCAGGCTGGCGCACAACTGGGCGCTTTCAGCCGACGTACGCGATGGCGATGTCGACCGCAGGCTTTCGCTGGCGCTGGAGCTCGACGAGCAGGGGAAGTCCAAGCGTACGGCGCGGCTCGATGGCGCACCAACGACGCAGAACGATCTCGCCGAGCTGATGCGCATCATCTGGCTGACGCCGTCGATGGACCGTGTGTTTGTGGGACCTGCCAGCGACAGGCGCAAGTTTCTCGATCGCCAGGTGATGGCGCACTTCCCGAGCCATGGCGCGTTCAGCGCCGCCTACGAGAAGGCGATGCGTCAGCGCAACGCCCTGCTCGAACAGGGCCGGTCCGACCCCGCCTGGCTCGATGCGATCGAACTCGGCATGGCGTCCGCCGGCGCCGCGATGGCGATCCATCGCGTCGATGCGGTGAGAATGATGCAGGCGGCAATCCTCGCGCGGCCCGAGGGCGCGTTCCCGAAAGCGCTGATCGATCTCAATGGCGAGCAGGAAACGCAGGCCGCCAACGGCATGCCTCTCACCGATATCGAGCAGGAAATCGTTGCCCGGCTGCGCGAGAACCGGGCGAAGGATCAGGCCGTGGGACGTACTCTGGAAGGGGTTCATAGGACAGATTTGAGGGTCGTTCACGCCCCCAAGGGACTGCCCGCCGACCAGTGCTCGACGGGTGAACAGAAGGCCTTGTTAATGGGGCTTATTTTAGCCAACGCCCAAGCGCTTTTCGAGCGTGATTTTGCCCCCAGTCCCCTGCTATTGTTGGACGAGGCGGCGGCGCATCTCGATTCGGATCGGCGCGCCGCGTTGTACGACGAACTGGCCGCGCTCGGCGGCCAGGCCTGGCTCACGGGCACGGACCGCTCTCTGTTCGACGCGTTCGGCGACCGCGCCCAGCGGTTCGAAGTGTCGGATGGCGTCGTGCGGGAAGGCTGAGCGCTCAGAACGGGCGCCCGGACGCAAAGATTTTGGATGACGGTATATGGCTGAAGTTGAAGGCGCAGAGTCCAGCACACCTAAGAAGAGCTATGACGCCGAGTCTATCAAAGTCCTGCGCGGCCTCGATGCCGTCAGAAAACGGCCTGGTATGTACATTGGCGACACGGATGACGGCTCGGGCCTGCACCATATGGTGTACGAGGTTGTCGATAATGCGATCGACGAGGCCCTCGCGGGGCATGCGGATCTGGTTGGCGTCACGCTGCATGCGGATGGGTCGGCCGAGGTAAGCGACAATGGGCGCGGGATTCCCGTGGATATCCACTCGGAGGAGGGGGTTTCCGCCGCCGAGGTGGTGATGACCCAGCTGCACGCGGGTGGGAAATTCCAGAACACGGACGAGGGCGGGTCGTACAAGGTTTCCGGCGGGTTGCATGGCGTCGGCGTCTCCGTCGTCAACGCGCTCAGCGAAACGCTCGACCTCAAAATCTACCGCAATGGCAAGCAGCACGAGATGCGCTTCCGCATGGGCGAGCCCGAGGCGCCGCTGAAGATCACGGGCGAGGCGCCGAAAAAAGCCGACGGCAAGTTCGCGACCGGCACCACGGTCCGCTTCCTGCCGAGCCCCGCCACCTTCACCATGACCGAGTTCAAGCGCGACACGCTGGAACACCGTCTGCGCGAACTCGCCTTTCTCAACTCCGGCGTAAAAATCGTCTTCCAGGACCTGCGCGGTCCCGAGCCGTGGGAAGTGGTGCTGCAGTACGAGGGCGGCGTCGAAGCCTTCGTCAAGCACATCGACGCCCAGCGCACGGCGCAGATCCCCAAGCCCATCCACATCGTCGCCAACAAGGAGGGCGTCATCGTCGAGGCGGCGCTGCAGTGGAATGACGGCTACTACGAGAACGTGCTCTGCTTCACCAACAACATCCCGCAGCGCGACGGCGGCACACACCTCGCCGGCTTCCGCGCGGCGCTGACGCGCGTCATCAACAAGTACGCCAACGAGACCGGCCTCGCGAAGAAGGAAAAGGTCGACATCTCCGGCGACGATGCGCGCGAGGGCCTCACCTGCGTCCTCTCGGTGACAGTGCCCGACCCCAAAGTCTCGAGCCAGACGAAGGACAAGCTGGTCTCCTCCGAAGTGCGCCCGATCGTCGAGAGCCTGATGAACGATGCGCTCTCCCAGTGGTTCGAGGAGAACCCGCAACAGGCGCGCGGCGTCATGCAGAAGATCGTCGAGGCAGCGCTTGCCCGCGAAGCCGCCCGCAAGGCGCGCGAACTGACGCGCCGCAAGACCGCGCTCGACATCACCTCGCTCCCCGGCAAGCTCGCCGACTGCCAGGAGAAGGACCCGGCGAAATCCGAGCTCTTCATCGTCGAGGGCGACTCGGCCGGCGGCTCGGCCAAGCAGGGCAGGGACCGGCAGAACCAGGCCGTGCTGCCGCTGCGAGGCAAGATCCTCAACGTCGAGCGCGCGCGCTTCGACAAGATGCTCGGCTCCGAACAGGTCGGCACGCTGATCATGGCGCTGGGCGCGGGGATTGGGCGGGACGAGTTCAATATCGAGAAGCTGCGGTATCACCGGATCATCATCATGACGGATGCCGATGTGGACGGGGCGCATATCCGCACGCTGCTGCTGACGTTCTTCTACCGGCAGATGCCGGAGGTGATCGAGAAGGGCTATCTCTATATCGCCCAGCCGCCGCTCTATAAGGCCGAGCGCGGCAAGTCGGAGCGCTACCTCAAGGACGACGCCGAGCTCGACGCCTTCCTGATCGACGAGGGCGTCAAGGGCCAGACGCTGGTGCTTGCCAATGGCGAGCAGATCCGCGGCGGCGACCTGCAGGCGCGCGTCAAGGAAGCGGCCGCCTTCAAGGCGACGCTGTCGCGTCTTGCCCTGAGAGCCCCCCCTGCGATCGTCGAGCAGGCGGCGCTGGCCGGCGTGCTGAAGCCAGGTGCGGGGGCTGCCGAAGCCGCCGCCGCCGCGACACGCCTCAACCGCGTCGCCGAGGAAGGCGAGAACACCTGGGTGGGCTCGTTCGAGCCATCGGGTGATTCCGGGGCCGCCCTGTTCAAGCGCACCGTGCGCGGCGTCGAGGAGAAGGCAGCCCTCGACAAGGCGCTGATGGCGAGCCCTGATGCGCGGCGCCTTGCTGATCGTGCAGCCGCCCTGGCCGACGTCTACGCCGAGCGCGCCGTGCTGCGCCACGAAAAGTCCGGCGAGGCGCCGGTCTACGGCCCCGCCTCGCTGCTCGCGGCCGTGCTCGCGGCCGGCGAGAAGGGCATCCGCATCCAGCGCTACAAGGGTCTCGGCGAGATGAACCCCGAACAGCTCTGGGAAACCACGCTCGACTCCAACGCCCGCACGCTCCTGCGCGTCCACGTCGACCACGCCGACGACGCCAACATCCTGTTCGCCAAGCTGATGGGCGACGAAGTGGAGCCGAGGCGCGAGTTCATCCAGGAGAACGCGCTGGATGCGCAGGTGGATGCTTAGGGGCCGACTACGCCAGTTCCGGTACGACCAAAGACGGACCGAAGTTTGCAGTGTATCAAAGGCTATCCAACTAGGGCGCCAGCATGCCGCGGTCTAAAAAGCAGACAGACGCCAAACCCAAGATTCTTGGCGCACGCGCGCTCGCGGCGATCAGCGCTGTCGAAGGACTGAAGCTCGGGGCCGCAAGCAGGAAGCGCCTGCAGTCGCTGCAGAACGATCCAACGCTGACGCCCGACCAGCGGCGTGCAGAGGTGCTGAAGGCTTACACTGGGCTGTCTCGCCGCAATGACCGGTAGCTATACCCTCCAAACGAGACATTAGCCGCTGCAAATCGGAACGGCTGTTTCTCGCCGAATGCGGTCATTCAAGGGATGGGATCACAAGCATCTAAGCGCGACGACAATGTTATGTCGACACTCCACCACGTTCCCCAGTCGGAAAACACCGGACCGTACCTGATGCAGGCGCGCTGGACATCGATGATGCCGCTTGGTGGCGCGAGCGTCACCACTTTGCCCGGGCCGAAATGGTAAGCGTCTCCGACTGGCTTCCATCCGTACTGCTCGAACTGTTTTGTGTAGAACCTCACTATTTCGTCTGCCGCACCCGGTCGGGTTTGAATGCAGATATCTGCAAGATCTCCCGGAAAAGCTTCTCCGCAGCCGTCTGCCAGTGGGTCACCTCGCGCGGCCAATGCGTCACCGCGCGCGAGTGACACCTCGAGCCTGCCCTCGGGGATGGCAATCTGTTCGTGCTGCGCCGTGGCTGTACAGGAAGCGCTCGCGCAAGCCGCCAGCAAACCTATAGCTGTCCACACTTTCATGAAGCAACTCATGTCGACGTTGATTTGAGGTTTATAAGCGCTTCCAACATCAGTCCATTGCGCCAACCTGAGTTCAAACACGCCGACCGGCTGCAAAGGGAGGTGATCTCAATCGGTGAGCGCAACACGTACCTTGATAGGAGGACGTGGAGCGATGGCGATGAAGAGAAAGTATTGCAGGACTAGGGTTACGGCGGCCGAGAGCGCCGAGCTGTGGGAGCGCTGGAAGAAGGGCGAAGGGCTGCATGCGATTGGCGCGGCGCTGGGCCGGGGACACACCAGCATCTTCGCCCATCTGAGGCCAAGCGGCGGCATCCGCCCGCCAGCCAGACGTCGGTCGTCGCGGGTTTTGACCCTGGCGGAACGCGAAGAGATCTCGAGGGGCATTGTTGAAGGCCGGTCTGTCCGCGCGATAGCTAGGGCGTTGGGGCGTGCAGCATCGACGGTTAGCCGGGAGATAGGCCGCAACGGCGGATCGCGTCGCTACCGGGCTGAAGCCTCCGACCAGCGCGCCTGGAAGCAGGCTCTTCGCCCGAAGCTCTGCAAGTTGGCGATGCATGGCCAGTTGCAGCAAGCTGTGGTTACGAAGCTTGAGAAGAACTGGTCGCCCGAGCAGATCGCGGGCTGGCTGAAGCGGTCCTATCCTCAGAACGAGGCGCGGCGCGTGTCGCACGAGACCATCTATCGCAGCCTTTATGTACAGGCGCGCGGCGTGCTGAAGCAGGAGCTGATGGCTCATCTGCGATCACAGCGGCGCTTCCGCCGCTCGCGGCATGCAACGCAGAAAGGGGGCGAGCACGGCCAGATCGTGGGGGCCGTGTCGATCAGCGAGCGGCCGGCTTCGGTCGAGGATCGCGCCGTGCCTGGCCACTGGGAGGGCGATCTCCTCTGCGGCTCGAAGAACAGCTACATCGTCACCCTCGTCGAACGCCATACGCGTTATGTGATGCTCGCCAAGGTCCCGAACCGGGAGACGCAGACCGTGATCAATGCCTTGATCCGGCAGGCGCGAAAGCTGCCGGATGAACTCTACAAATCCCTGACCTGGGACCGCGGCCATGAACTCGCCGACCACAAGCGCTTCAGCATGGCAACGAACGTCGACGTCTACTTCTGCGACCCTCAAAGCCCCTGGCAGCGCGGATCAAACGAGAACACCAACCGCCTACTGCGCCAGTATTTCCCCAAAGGCATGGACCTCGCGCCCCACTCGCAAGCACACCTCAATAAGGTAGCGCGTCAGCTCAACGAACGTCCCAGGAAAACACTGGACTTCCACTCGCCGGCAGAGAGATTTAGCCAGTGTGTTGCGTCGACCGGTTGAGATCGCCGTCCGTTGCCGGCGTGCCGAGGTCACACGCGAAACGTCCTCCAGTGCATGATGCCATTGCGATAGGCGAAGTGATTCATGGGCGGCAGGTCCGGCTGGTCCGCGGTTCGCCGGAAGCAGCCGTTTGCTACGCGCGCGATCTGTTGCGCGACCGGGCGGGTCTCGCAGCGCCCTGCGTCCTATTCTGCGCCTCGATCCCGGCCGCAAATGTCCTGACGAATTGGGCGACCTGTTCGCGAGCTGCCTGCTCCGACGTCTGGTCCACAACAAGGCCGGGTATGCACTTAACGATCACAGTCGCCGCGGACATTGCAGGGGCCGGGGACGCGCCGGAAGCGGTGACAATGGCTGCGAGCAGCTTCCGGAATTGCACCTCTGTGTCGGCCCCCGCCTTTCCACACAGAGTGTTCTTGGCGTCTATCAGTTCGTGTCCGTGTTCGGACAGGTTGATCGCCTCGAACGCCCAACTGACGCGGGCAGCGACGACCGCCTGCAGCCTGGTCGTCAGGTCTCCCTTCGTGGCCGCCGCCTCGATGACCGCCTGGCGCACGCCCTGGTTGACGCGCTGGCTCAGCGCTCGGAACACGTCCTCAAGACCGGGATAATGTTTGTAGAGCGCCGTCCGAGACAAGCCCGCTTCCTTGGCGATGTCGGTCATGCCCGTGCGGGCGTAGCCGTATCTCGCGAAGCAACGGAACGCCGCATTGAGTATGCGAGCCTGAGCCCCCGTTTCGGTGAGTCCGGGAATCGTCCACATCGCGGCAGTTGACACTATAGGGCAAATTTGTAAACACGTTACAACGTGGACGATTTTTGTAAACTTTGATCGAGGAGCAGTCATGACAAGCACGCATTCGGAATCACCGCCCAACGCCGTGCTGGCGGTCCGCAAGGAGCGAGGCGTGGCGTGGGTTGCGATCAACAATCCGCCCATCAACCTGATCGACATGCGCCTCGCGATGGAGCTCGACGCGCTTTCGCGCACAATCGAGGCGGCGGCCGACATCCAGGTCGTGGTTTTCGAAAGCGCCGTCCCGGATTACTTCCTGTCGCACGCGGATTTCGGTTTGCTGCAGCAGGCGCGCAACGCGGGCCGCTACGCGGACACATCCCAGCTCAGCTTCTATCAGCGGGTTCTCGAGCGATTCCGGACGATGCCGAAGATCAGCATCGGCATGATCGATGGGCGCGCACGCGGCGGTGGGGCGGAGTTTGCGCTGGCGCTCGACATGGTCTTCGCCTCGCCGTCTGCACGCTTCTCTCAGCTGGAAATCCTGGTGGGCATCAACCCCGGGGGCGGGGGCGCCCAGTATCTGGCGCGCAAGGCCGGTCGGTCCCGCGCGCTTGAGCTTTGCCTTGGCGGCGCCGATGTCGGCGGAGACCTGGCGGTCAGCTATGGCTACGCCAATCGTTTGTTGCCAGCGGCCGAATTACGCCCGTTTGTCGAACGTCTTGCTCGCAACATCGCGTCGTTTCCACCGGAGGCTCTCGCCGCCAACAAGGCGAACATCCTTGCCGCCGAACCGCATCCGGAGCCGGGCCTAATCGATGCGTACGGCAAGTTCGCGGGACTGGTCGCCAGTCCGGAGTTCGATCGCCGTGTCGCTGCATTCATGGCAGCCGGCGGCCAGACGGCGGCTGGCGAATACAAAGACCCGGCAATGCTCTCCGAACAGCTTGCATGAGGCAGTGATCTGCCGCCGGACATCGGACTTGTCGGCCGGCGGACGGTCGGAGTCGACCCTGATCGATTAGTTGCCAGCCTCCTGGCCGACATCCTGTTCGACGAAATCTCGGCCCGGGAGCGCTTTGCCGGGTACGAGATGCAGCCAAAGACGTGTACTATGTTCTGGCGGACCCTCGCAGGGTCACTGGTTTAGCGGTGCGGCTTGAGGAGATAGCGACGTGAAGGGACGCCTTGCTCTACTCGGTTTCGTTTTTGGCAGTGTGTTGATCTGCGCTTCAGGTCCGGCGGCTTTTGCTCAATCGCCTGAGCATATGGCCAAGCCAGGCGTGCAGGCTGGTTATAAGCCGCCGCGCACGTCAGACGGCCACCCCGATCTGTCGGGTGTATGGACGAACGCCAGCACGACGTCCCTTGAGCGTCCGAAAGAGTATGGCGAGCGGCTCGTTCTCACCGACCAGGAACTGGCGAAGATCGAGGGCGAAACCGTCGCCCGTAACGCTCGGCAGAATGCGCGGACGTCTGCAGAGCTTCAGAACAACTGGAAGGCAATTGGGCTGAAGCCCGACACGCTCGATGAGTGTCGCAGCGGGTCCACGGGGGCGGCTTGCGGCTACAACGCCTTCTGGACCGATCCGGGCGATCTGGTGATGCGGGTCAACGGCAAGGCTCGCACCTCGCACATCACCTATCCCGCCGATGGGCGCATGCCGAAGCGCGTGACCGGCGCCGCACGCGTCGCCGGAGCTGAATCAAGCGAGGCAAGCGGAGGCGCAGGCAGGGACAGCAATCCCGAAGAGCGTGGGCTCGGCGAGCGGTGCATCTATATGAGCGGGCCGTCGGGGCCGGTGATGACCGACACGCTCTACAACAACAACTATCAGTTCGTGCAGACCGGACATCATTTTGCGATCTGGGTGGAGATGATCCACGAGATGCGCATCGTCCGCATGAATGAAAAGCACCGCGCGGATGGCGTGCGTCCCTGGGGCGGCGACTCGATCGGCTGGTGGGAAGGCGACAGCCTGGTTGTCGAAACCCAGGGCTATCATCCGCAGCAGAGCGTTCGCGGCGGCGGGCCTAACCTCAAACTCACCGAGCGGTTCACGCGCGTGGCGCCCCAACGCATCCATTATGCTTTCCACGTCGAAGACCCGGAAACCTGGGCCGAGCCGTGGGGCGGAGACTACGAATTCGCGGCAGTGAAGGGCCATGTCTACGAGTTCGGCTGTCACGAAGGCAATTACGGGCTCACCAATATTCTGTCCGGCGGCCGATCGGCCGATCAGGTGAAAATCACCGCAGGCAAATAGGGTCGTGCGTAGATCGCGGCCTGGTCGAAATTGGACGCTTTGTCCATGACCGTTATCGGCGAGATTGAGCCGTTGCCGTCCGCTGAGGGGCAGGGGCACGGTAGACGCCGGTCATTCGATCTTGCGAGCCGTTGAGGCCGCTTGCTTCGTCGTGTAGGATGCGCAGATGGATATCTTCTGGATAGCGCCCGTGGTGGTTGTCTTGATCGCGATCGCGATCCTGTCGCGGCCACCGATCAACAAGGCTCTGCGTGGCTTGCTGGCAGACCGCAAGGAGCTGGTCCTGTTCGCCATGTTAGAGGCGGTGGCGATCGGCGCATTTGCGCTGGCCCTGATGGCTTTCGGTCTGCAGGTGAGCGCCGTCCTCCTGCTCGCCTGCGTGGGCCTGCTGCTCATCTGGGCGATGAAGCCGCCTGCGAAGCGGGGCTAGGCGACGCCGAGCTTCCCGCGATCGCCGGTACGCGGATTGGCGAACTCCTCGGGCGTTATGAACTCTGCCAGATCCTCCGCCTCGTAGAACGGCCGGATTTCCATCTCGCTCTTCTTGCCCGGCATGAGATTAGGGGCGCGCTTCGCCCAGGCCATCGCCTCGTCCATGTCCTTGACCTCCCAGATCGAGAAGCCGGCGACCAGCTCGCGGCTCTCGGCGAACGGCCCGTCGATGACCGTGCGGCTGGGACCGTCGAAGACAATGCGCTTGGCCTGGGCGTCGTTCTTGAGGCCGGCGGCGGCCACGAAGACGCCGGCCTTGACCAGCTCCTCGGTGAACCGGTCCATCGCCGCGAACGCCTCGAGCATCTCGGGTGTGGGCGGCCCGTCCATCTTGCTGTCCTCAGTGACTTTCGCGAACACCATAACCCGCATCGTCTGTCTCCTTGCTTGAGCCGGCCCCTTTGGCGCCTCATCGGGACGACGAACGAGCTTGCCGAAAATCGACATCGTCCTGCAAATATTTCTCGACGTTCGAAGCGCGCGGCAGGAATTGCCGCTTTTCAGGCCGCATGCTCCGTCAACGCTGCGCGTTGACCCCGCTTTCCAAGGGGAGGTGGCTTACGGAGCCGCCCGTTCAGCCCGCGTGCTTGTCATCCAGAAACGTCTCGCTGTGGGCGTGGCATTCCCAGCCTTCGGGGCCGCGGATCCATGTAGAGCTGTCCGCGGCGCGCAGATCCTGAGCTTTGCCGTCCATCTTGACCTTCTGGTGGACGGTGTAGGCGATGATGGTGACGTCGGGGGTCGGGGTTGCGACTTCGATGTCGCCGAACTCGTAGGAGTCGAGGGTCCAGTTTCCGTCCTCGGTCATCTTTCCCATCTTGCTCTTGGGAATGCTCATGACGCCCCTGGCGCCTGTCACGATGCTGGTCTTGCCCGAGAGCTCGGCGGTGCGGCGACCATCCTTCTGTTTCATTGCGTCCCAGTAGGATTTCTCGAGGTCGATGATTTCGTCTTTTGTCGGCTTGGCATGAGTGGCCATGTGCTTCTCCTGAGTTTGCATGTTTCAAACCCATTAGAATTGCGAGGGTTCCGGAAAGGTCATGCGAGCTTCGGATTTTCAGAAAGTTCCACGGAGCAAGCTGCCAAAAGCAGCCAGGGCAACTCAGATCCCGCGCGAAGGAGGAACGATTGCGCTGATCGTTATTGCGGCGTCGCCGGTGTCGGCGTTGCGGGCTGCGCTTCCTGCGCTCGGCGCTCGGCGTCCTGGCGTTCCTTCTCGGCCTTCGCGGCTTCTTCGGCAGCCTTGATAGTGCGTGGATCGCTCGGGCCCTCGTTGGGCGGATTGCCGAATAGCGGCACGGGGCGCTCGAGATCGCCTCGCAGCCCGCAGGCGGCCAGTGTCATCGTCGAGAAGGCAAGCGCCAGACCGATCCGGACCACGGGAGGTTCTCCGTTGTTCCTGCCCCAGGGGACGCTGATCGGTGGAAGGCGTTCACTTGTCAATTCCCCCAATGCCGTGCGCCGTCAGCCCGCAGTCCTTTCGACATGCTTAGCCCCGCCGGACGCCAGGCAGCATGCGCTTGAGAGTATCGTCCTTGACCGCAAAGTGGTGGAAAAGTGCGGCGGCGGCGTGAAGGCCAATCAGGAAGTAGCCGATGGTTCCGCCGGTCTCATGGATTTCCTGGATCTGCTCGGCCAGCTTCTCGTCGGCGCCAATCAGGCTGGGCAGCTGAAGCCCCCAGAACCGGATCGGTTCTGCTTCCGCGCTGAGGATCAGCCAGCCGGCCAGGGGCATCGCCAGCAGCAGCAGGTAGAGCGAGATGTGCGCCGCCGCCGCCGGAATACTCAGCCAGGGCGGTAGCGGCGGACTGATCGTCGGCGTCTTCCACACGAAGGTGCGGAGCGCCAGCCTCAAGGCCGTGATGCCGAGGATGCTGAGGCCCAACGAATAGTGCCAGGCCTTGAGCGCCTCTCGGATGTCGCTGCCACGCGGAAAGTTCTCGCGAAGCAGGATGCAGGCATAGGCCGCAACGACCAGGAACAGCACCACCCAATGGATCGCGATCGCGGCGGTCGTGTATTTCTGCGAAGTCGCCTGGTTCGTCATCCTCGGGGTCTCCGGCTGAGTACATCAGCATTGGAGAACTGGGAGGCGGGCGACCTTGATGCCGATCAATCGAGCTGCGTTCTCAGAGGTCCGTTGAGACTGCTTCGCGACCTCAGGCGCTCAGCTTCTGCTTCCACGCCGCGATCTGCTCGCGGACACGAACCGGGGCTGTGCCGCCGTAACTCTGGCGGCTGGCGACCGAGGCGTCCACCGTCAGGACTGCGAATACCTTTTCCGTAATGCGCGGTTCTATGGATTTCAGCGTGGTGATCGGCAGGTCGGGCAGGGCGCAGCCCGCCTGTTCGGCGGCTTTCACGGCGGCGCCGGTGATGTGGTGGGCTTCGCGGAACGGGATGTTGAGTTCGCGCACCAGCCAGTCGGCGAGGTCGGTCGCCGTGGAGAAGCCAGAGGAGGCGGAGGCGCGCATGCGTTCCACATTCGGCGTCATGGTGGAGATCATGCCGGCCATGGCCTGCAGGGAGAGGTCGAGCGCGTCGAAGGCTTCGAAGGTCGTCTGTTTGTCTTCCTGCATGTCCTTCGAGTAGGTCAGCGGCAGGCCCTTCATGATGGTGAGGAGCTGGACCAGCGAGCCGATCGCGCGGCCGCTCTTGGCGCGCACGAGTTCGGCGGCGTCGGGGTTGCGCTTCTGCGGCATGATGGAGGAGCCAGTCGACCAGGCGTCGCTCAGCTTCACGAAGCCGAACTGGGCGGATGACCAGATGACGATCTCTTCGGCGAGGCGCGAGAGATGCTGCGCGCAGATGGCGACGGCGGCGAGCGACTCGATTGCGAAGTCGCGCGCGGAGACGGCGTCGAGCGAGTTGTTCATCGGCTTGTCGAAGCCGAGGGCTTTCGCCGTCATGTGGCGGTCGATCGGGAAGCCGGTGCCGGCCAGCGCTGCTGCGCCGAGCGGGCTCTCATTCATGCGGGCGATGGCGTCGGCGAAGCGCGTGCGGTCGCGCTCGAGCATTTCGACATAGGCCAGCATGTGGTGGCCGAAGGTGACGGGCTGCGCGGTCTGCAGGTGCGTGAAGCCGGGCACGACGGACTCGGCGTGCGACTCGGCCTGCGCCAAGAGCGCCTTCTGCAGGGTGACGATCTGCTCCATCCGCATGCCACACGCGGATTTGACCCAGAGGCGGAAATCGAGGGCGACCTGGTCGTTGCGGGACCTGGCCGTGTGCAGGCGGCCGGCAGGTTCGCCGATGATTTCCTTGAGGCGGGACTCCACATTCATGTGGATGTCTTCCAGCGCCTTGGAAAACTGGAACTTTCCTTCCCGGATCTCGGCCAGGACCTTGTCGAGGCCGTCGGCGATGGCCTTGGCGTCGGCGGGGGTTATGACGCCTGTCTTCGCGAGCATGGCGGCATGGGCTTTGGAGCCGGCGATGTCTTCTTCCGCCAGGCGCTTGTCGGTATCGATGGAGGCGTTTATCGCCTCCATGATCTGGTCGGGACGGGCCGAGAACCGGCCGCCCCACATGCTGTTGCTTTCAGGACGTTTCGTCATGACGCTGAAACCTGCCTTCGCCGCCGCGCTTCTCGCATTCTTCGCGGCTGCTTGCCAGCCGGACAGCGGTACGGCTGGAACCGAGGCCGCAGCGCCGGCGCCGGCCGCCGCCGGAACGGCCGCCAGCCTGGCGAACTTCAAGAAAGGCGAGTTTGCCGACCTGAACCTCGACCAGGACCTCTCCCTGCCGACCTCGCCCTTTGTCGACGGCGAGGGCAAACCGCACTCCTTCGAGGAGTTCAAGGGCAAGGTTGTGGTCTACAATATCTGGGCGGAATGGTGCGGGCCGTGCATCGAGGAGATGCCGACCCTGGCCGGGTTGCAGAAGGCCTTCGCCGGCAAGGATGTGGTCGTGGTGCCCGTGGCGGCCGGCTATGCCGACAAGCGCGATTCCACCAAGGCGATGCTGACGAAGCTGGTCGGGTCGGACCTGCCTTTCTTCTACGATGACTCCTTCAACGTGAACGCTGACGCCAAATCCGGCTCGTTTCCGGCAACGATAATCTACGGCAAGGACGGCAAGGAGGTCGCCCGCCTCGAAGTGCCGGCCAAGTGGGATTCGCCCGAGGCGGTCGCCCTGGTGCAGGCCGTGCTCGACGGGCGGACGTGAAAACCGCTGAATTACCTTCACTTCGGCGCGAGAAGCAGGTCTGCGGCAAGGCTTCTGCTTGTTCCCGGGAGACGGATTCGGCATCTATCCCCGTAAGACATGCATGACGCTGGGTCCTGAAGCCCGGCGCGCGTCAGGGAGAAGTAGTATGAGTATCCGGCACGTTTCGCTGGCCGCGATGGTCGCCGCCCTGATGCTCTCCGGCGCCGCCTCCGCCCAGGCAGTCGGGGTCGACTTCGGCGACATGAAGTCCGGCGTCACTCAGGCCGGCCTCGAGACCGACAAGGCGGCGATCAACGCTCCGACCGTCGAGCCCGGCTACAAGGTTCCGCGCCTCAAGGACGGCAAGCCCGAGATCTCCGGCGTCTGGTCCAACGCCTCCAACACCTCGCTGCGCCGTCCGGGCAGCACAAAGAACCTCGTGATGACTGACGAGGAGGCCGCGAAGGCCCGCGCGACCAATCCGCAGAACGTCCGCCAGCAGACCGACGACAACCAGAAGACCGAAGACGGCCTGCTGACCGGCAAGGACCTCGCCTCGGGCCGCGGCTACAACGCGTTCTGGATCGATCCGGGCAACAACTACGCGATGGTCAAAGGGACGTGGCGCACGTCCTGGATCGTCGATCCGCCCAACGGCCAGGTGCCGAGCAAGTCTGGCGGCGGTGGTCGTCGCGGCGGCGGCGCCCCCGGCGCTGGCGGCGCAGCCCGGGAAGCTGGCTACGGCTATAACAACCCGGAAGAGCGCAATCTCAACGAGCGCTGCTTCATCCTCGGCACCTCCGGTCCGCCGATCGGCAACTACCTCTACAACAACACGACGCAGATCGTTCAGTCGCCGAACCATGTCGTGATCATGTCGGAGATGATCCACGATTCGCGGATCGTTCCGCTCAACGCCAAGCATAAGCCCAAGGAACTCGCGCCGTGGATGGGCGATTCCATCGGCTGGTGGGACGGCGACACGCTGGTGGTCGAGACCATCAACATGCAGCGCGGCGGCGGCGGCGTGCAACTCGGGCCCAACGGCAAGATCACCGAGCGCTTCACGCGCTACAACGACAGGCAGGTGTTCTACGAGTTCGAGGTCAACGACCCGGATTTCTACACCCAGGTGTGGAAGGGCCAGATGTCGCTCAACAAAGCCAACAACATCTACGAGTACGCCTGCCACGAGGGCAATTATGCCATGCCCGGCATCCTCGAAGCGGGCCGCAAGAACGACCGCGAAGGCAAAGTGAACGACGCCAGCAAAGACGGCGAAGAGTAACAACGGATCAGACCGGCGAGGCGCCTGCACGGCGCACTCAGCCGGCATACCGGGAGGATTTCGTGATGAGACTTTGTTCTCTGTCGTTGGGCCACGTTTCATTGGCGGCCATGGCCACAGCCCTTGTGCTGGCCGGCGCCGGCTCTGCCTCCGCCCAGGCAGCAGCGCAGTCCGGCGCGCGCATCGAGACACACAATCTCAAGCCCGCCAAGGAAGGCGACCGCGTCGCCGCCGGCTATGTCGCGCCGCGCCTCGCCATCGGCCAGCCGGACCTGACCGGTGTGTGGTCGAACGCCTCCAACACGCGCATGACGCGCCCCGGCAAGTTCAAGACGCTGGTCCTCAGCGACGCGGACGCCGAGATCGCGCGCAAGACGGATCCATCCAATATCCGTCAGGCGACGGACGACAACCAGAAGATCACCGACGGCAAGCTCGACGGGAAAGACCTCGCTTCGGGCCGCGGCTATAACTCGTTCTGGATCGATCCGGGTTCCAACCTCGCCAACGTCAAGGGCACGTGGCGGACGTCGTGGATCGTCGATCCGCCCTCCGGCGCGGTCCCGTTCTCTGAAGAGGGCCGCAAGCTTCTCACCAATATGCGCGGACAGCGCGGCCAGGGCCGTGGGTCGGGCTATGACAATCCGGAAGAGCGTGGCGCGGGCGAGCGCTGCATCGTCGGCTTCGGCGGCACGGGCGGCCCGCCGATGATGAACGTGCTCTACAACAACAACTACCAGATCGTGCAATCGAAGGACGCGGTGGCGATCGTGGTCGAGATGAATCACGACGCGCGCATCATCCCGCTCGGCGGCAAGCACAAGCCAAAGGCGCTGAACCCCTATCTCGGCGATTCCATCGGCTGGTGGGAAGGCGACACGCTGGTCGTCGAGACCATCAACATCAACCCGAATGGCGGCGGCCAGGTGCAGCTCACCGAAGGCGGCAAGGTGATCGAGCGCTTCACGCGCTATTCCAAAGACCAGGTCCTGTACGAGTTCGAGATCATCGATCCGGCGCTCTACAGCCAGGTGTGGAAAGGCGAGGTTGGCCTCAACCGCGTCGAGAGCAATGTGTTCGAATACGCCTGCCATGAAGGCAATTACGGCCTGCACGGCATCCTCGAAGGCGGCCGCGCCGCTGACCGCGAAGGCCGCAAGAGCGGTGAAGACGGCGATCGCGACGAAGGCTGATCTTCAATTCATCTGAACGAAGCGCCGCGGTCCCACGACCGCGGCGTTTTGTTTGCCTACAGGCCGCCGCGGTAAGTCATCGGGCGCTTTGCCGCCGTTGGCGACGTGGCCAGGACGCGGGCGTGGCTGACCCAGTCGTCGCGGGTGATGCGGCCGCGGAAGTGCATCAGCTTGCCTTCGACCCAGGCGACTTCCTCGGGCGTCCATTCAGCGACCTGCCAGTAATAGTAGACCCCGATGTCGTGCAGCAGAGCGGCCAGCATCGGGCCGACGCCGTTGATGGTCTCGAGATTATCGGCCGGGCCGAAGGCAGGCTCGGTGAGCAGGTTGGCGTGGTCGCCGGTGCGCCGCACGCCGTTGATCGGGTCGGACTCCCAGGACGGGCGCTGTGGGGCAGGCGGTGGCGCCGGTCGAGCCTCGGTTCGCGCGGACGGCTCAGTGAAGGCGGCGCGCGTCTGGTCGGCGATAGCGGCGCGCTGGGCCGGGTCGGGGCGCGAGCGCAGCATGTGGTGGACGGCGGCGAGGCCGTATTCGATGGCGGTGAGGCGGTTCTCAGTTGCTTCGAGGTCGAGCCGGGCGTCGATGGAGTGCACGACGCCGAGCACGGGCGAGAGATCCGGCTGGGGCAGGTTGTAGAGCGACTCCTGCAGTGCGCCGAGGCGCGCATCGATCTCGTTGAAGGGCGCGCGGTTGCGCAGCTCCTGCTGGATGCCGGCCATCGAGTTCTGGAGCTGGAAGAAGCGGTTGTGCAGCGGTCCGAGGTCCTGGTCCGGCAGCTTGATGGCGGCGATGGCGTTGCCGAGTTCGGCGAGCGAGGCGTGGATGGGCGCCAGGTTGGGTTCGGGCACTTTTATCGCGGCGACCGCGCTTTCCAGCGCGGCGATGCGCGCCGTCACTGGCTCCACGTCCGGCATGCGCAGCGATGTGACCGACGTTGTCAGGCTGATGAGGCGGCCGGCGATGGCTTCATTGTCGGAGCGGCGCGCGCTGTCCAGCAGCTCAGCCAGCTCATTGATCTGCGTCTCCAGCTTGCCGATGCGCGCCTGCACCGGCTCGATGTTGAGACCGAGCGTGGCGATGCCGCTGTGGACCGGGCCAAGGTCGACGTCCGGCGCCTTGAACTCGCGGACCACGCCTTCGATGCGCGAGAGTCTCTCGTCGATGGGGCGGAAGTCCGGCAGCGGAATCCGCGCGACGGCGCCGGTCAGGTCCGACACGCGGGTCGTCAGCGGATCCAGGTTAAAAGCGGCCAGCCGTTGTTCCACCGCGCTGAGGCGCTGCTGCAGGGGCGACAGGTCCGTCTCGGGAAATTTCAGCGATGCAATCGCCTGTTCGATGCGGTTGATGCGATCGCTGAGGGGATCGAAGTTTACCGCCGCCTTGAGGTCGTCCCTGGTCGGCAGCAGGCTGAGCTTGCTGCTCTGTGCGATCATTGCGTCATGGTTTTCCGTCACGTCCTCGTAGTGGCGTTTCATCCACCACCACGCCAGCGCCGCGCCGAGCACGGCCGCGAGAGCGAGGAAGACGAAAATCTGGAGCAGCAGGAACCACATGGCGTTTGATCTCGAACGTAGATTTTCTCAGGTCGGCTGGTCGGCGACGCGAATTTCGATGCGGCGGTTGCGGGCGCGGCCTGCCTCGGTGTCGTTGCCGGCGACCGGCTTGTCGGCGCCGAAGCCCTCGGCCACCAGATGCGCTGCAGGAAGCCCGCCACGCACCAGGGCGGCGCGGACGGCTTCGGCGCGGCGGCGGCTCAACTCATGGTTGAAGGTGGCGCGGCCGACATTATCGGTGTGTCCCTCGACGCGGAGCGTTCCGGGACAGGCGGCGGCGGCCCGGGCGACGCTTTCGAGCCGCGTCGCGCCGTCGGCATCGATCTCGGAACTCGCCGTGGGGAACTCGATCCGGGCCTCGGCCAGCAGGCCGGCCAGGGACTGTTCGCAGGCGGCGACATTTTCTGGCGTTGCCGGGAACGGGATGGCGGCGGTGTTGGCGAGGGGTTGGGCGCCGCCCGCCGGCCAGGTGAAATTCTCGGTGACGCGTGTCGCAGGCGTAGCCGATCCGAACAGGGTTCCCGCGCGGGCCTTGCGCACCGCGTCGACTGCTATGTCGGCGTCGGCGCGTGAGGCGGGCACGCCTTTCAGCGTGACCCACTGGCCGGAGACTTCGGGTATGGCCCAGTCGGCGCCGGCATCGTGCAGCGCCTGCTGCGCCGCGAGCCGGGTCTTGTCCTGCACCCAGCCGCCGGCGAACGGGACCAGCGCGAATACGAAGAGCAGGACGAGGCCGATCAGCGGAACGAGGCCATAGGGAATGAAGGCGAGCTGCGGCGACGCTGAGCGCCGGACGAGCCGCGTGCTGCTCATCCGGCTCATTTCGAAGGGGTCGCGTCTGTTGTCGGTCACGGAGCCACCCTGCACGCCGCGAAGCGCGGCCTGTCAGTCGAGGATTATATAGCTTTGCCGCGCGGGAAATGCCGATGGCGCTCGCGTATCAAGCGAGCGGTCCGGGCGCCGAAATGAAAAGCGCCGCGGTTGGGCCGCGGCGCTCTCCTTGGGCGCGTGTCCTATTCGATGGTGATCTTGCCGATCTGGCGCTCACCGCGGTCTTCGGCGTCCATTTCGATGTCGATCAACTGTTCGCTCTGGCCCGGGCGGCCGAAATTCCGGATCACCCGCACCGTCAGGGTCGAGGGACCGTTGGGATTCGACCGGTCGGACGCAAAGGTATTGGCGCGGATCTCGTAGACGCCCTTGCGGGCTTTCTTCATGAGATATTCTTCCGGGCCATAGCCGTTGGTGACGTCTCCCGAGAGCTTGCCGCCCCAGGACGAGGTCGGGGTGGAGTAGCCCACCTTCTCGCCATTGGGTTCGGTGATCCAGAGGTCGAGGTCGGTGCGCGGCGTGTTCCATTCCATGACCACGCGGACGTCCGCTTCGAGGTTCGCGACCAGCTTCCTGTCGAGTGCGGTGGAAGCCCCTCCCATCGCCGTGAGACGGGCGAGGGCGGCGTTGGCCTCCATCAAAGTGACTTCTTCGACGCCCGTGGCGTTGACGTCGAACACATCGGTGGCGGCCTTGCTCAGGAGGGTGACGGCGCGTTCGAGATCGGCCTTGGCGAGTTGCTGAGTTTTTGCGGCCCTGGAGCGTTCGATCAGTGCGAGGGCGAGCGTGCGCAGAGGTTGCGGCCGGTCGGCTTCGCGTTCAGCCAGCTTCTCGAGAAGCCAGATCGCGCGGTCGTGGCTGCCATAGCGCAGCAGGCGCGCGGCGGCGATCGCGAGTGTCTGGTTGTCGCGCGTCGGCAGGTCGAGCGCAGCTTCGGCAGCGCGGCGAGCTTCCTCCTTGCGGCCGGCGCGCCAATGCCATTCGGCGATGTCGAACCAGAACAGCGGCAGGGCGCCGTTCTCCTTCATCTCCTTGTCGAGCGCGGCTTCCCAATCCTTGGCCTTGTCGAGGCGCTTAAGATAGGGGCGGTCGGCTTTCCACTCGGTCAGCTCGATCTTGCCGGCGCGGCCCTGGTTTACCTCTTCGCTGTCGCCGCCAGAGACGGATAGCGATTTTGCAAACTCGATGACCGAGACCGGTGATGCGGCATCCTCCGCCGTGGACGCGATCCGTGACCCGGTGACGACGATGTTGTCCCGCTCGCGCGCCTCCTGCTCCGGCAGAATGACGTCGGCGGGCGGCGGAGCTGACGCGGCCGGCCTCGGCCGGTCATCCCCGTCAGCGCGGGCGGCGCCGCCGTCGGCGCGTGCGAGCTTGTCCTTGTCAGCCTTGCGAACGCCTTTGAACTCCGCGGTCCACCATTCCTTCTGGTTGCTCCATAGCGAGGCGACCACATCGAGCCGTCCTGCGCGCGCCCGCGCTTCATCTTCGTCGGCGTTGCGGCGCAGCGAGACGTATTGCTGGCGGAGCGCCTTGGGATAGGTCGCGGGCGGTTCGATGTCGGACTGCACATAGTCGTTGGGCGATTCCAGGACGACGAAGGACGCCTGAGGCGTCGCGACGCCGTAGCGGCGCGCCATCTTGGCGAGATCGTCGGGTGGCAGGTCGCTGGCGACGACGCCGAGGCGGTGGCGCGCCCAGAGGGCGCCGGGGCCGGAGAAGATGTCCGACCGGCCCGGTGCGCCGAAGCGGCGCGGCCCGGCTTCGCCGAGGATCCAGACCAGCACAGGACCGTTGTCCGGCATCGGGCCGACGATGTGGAACGTGCCGGCTTCGGAAGCCAGCCGCACCGTGTCGATGCGCGCGCCGCTGGAATTGGTGACGGAAAGAATGCCGGCTTCGGGCTTCTGCAGTTTCGACAGCGCCTTGTCGGTCTTCATCGAAGCGAGGTCGATGGCGACGCCGCCCGAGCGCTCGCTGACCTCGGTGAGCCAGGCGCGGTCGCTCTCTGGCCCGCTGGTGACCGAGAAGATGCGGCAGTTCAGGGCAAAGCCGCTGCGCTCGTCGATGGTGACGCGGCCGTCGGAGAACATCAGGCAGTCGGCGCCCGGCGCGACCGTGGCGCCCAGGAGCGTGGCGTAGCTCGTGCCACCGCGATAGTGCACTTCGCCGAGTTCCGGCACGAGGCGGTCGACGGCGATGTCTCTCGTCTCGATCGCGCCCGAGTCGAACAGCGTCACCTTCACGCGGCGCAGGCCGCGGTCGGCGGCGAGGTCGCGGGCGAGTTCCGCTTCCGCTTTCAGGGCGTCATCGGTACGGGAGACGGAACGGTCCCAGAAGATATGCAGCGGCAGGTCCTTGGTCGCCTTCGGCTTGGGCGCGGGGGCGACGAGGTCGAAGAAGCGTTCGGCGCCCGGATGCTCGCTGACGAGCATCGGCGTCTCGCGCTTGGCCGCTTCCAGTTTTAGGGCGCCGCTGAGCGATACATTCTCGCCAGTGAACTTGTCGCTGTTGCCGGAGAGGCTCTGCGGCATGGAGACGGCGCGTACATCGCCGTCGATAGTCAGGCTCATCTTGCCGACCTTGCCCGCCATGGTCAGGGGGAGAGAATAGCCTTCGGCGGGATCGAACGCGCTTACCATGCGCAGGCGGATGGTGCGCGATCCACGCTGCGGGATCGGATAGATGCGGGTCTCAAACTTGTCGCTGTAGTCGACCTCGGCGAGGCCGGGGTCGATGCGCTGGCTGACGCGGCGCTGATAGGCTTCGGCGGCCTTGTACTTAGTCTCCAGCACGCCATCGATCAGCGTGCCATTCACGTCGAGCGCATAGCCCGTGATCACGGCGTTGCGCGGCATGTTCAACCTGAACTGGCCTTCGAGAAGGTCATTGGTCGGGTTGCTGAAGGTGGCGGTGACAGTCGTCTCCGCGATATCGCCGCGAACTTCCACCGACACGTCGAGCGAGGAGACGCGTATCTCGCGCTTGTTCGCATCGCTGCGGATGCCATTGGACCAGGCGGTGAGCGTTGGTCCGGCCAGTTCAAGCTTTGGTTTTGACGATTGCCCGATGGCCGAGGCCGGGAGTGCGAGGCAGATTGCAGACAGAAGCAGAGTCCGACGGAACGCGAGTGCGTTACGCATGCTGAGTCCCCAAAAATGTACGCCCCAATTTCGTTCGTCCGCTCTCACCATGTCCTCGCGACTAGGGCGGCGCGATGGCGGAAAGATGCGACTCTGGAGAATGTACGCCTTTGACGACGTTGCGTCAGCGCGAAACTGTTTCGTATCCGATCACAACTGGCCCTGCCGCTTACGCTCGCGTGGACCTGCGTGGTTACGCGACGCGGAAATGCCGGTCCGGCCGCTTCGGTTTCATCAGCGTCGTCACGGCGCGGAAGGCCTGCCACCGCCGGCTGGAGTGATTGACGTATGGCCGGGCGATAGGCGCGAGGCCGAACTTCATCAGGAAGGCGCCGACCTTCGGACTGACATAGCCATCGAGATCCAGCACGCACCCGAGTCGGTGCGCCGTCTTCATCGCCTCGAAGGTGAGAAGGCTGGTGGCGCCGACATAGTTCTGGTTCGGGTCGCGCGCGAGCAGCCACGTGTAGGCGGTAGTTCGGTCCCACACGACGATCATTGCCGCGGTATCGGCCTTGCCGTTCACCTGCACGAAGATGATCTCGGCTTGCCCCCGCTGCGCCGCCGCTTCGAACAGGCGCTGCAGCACCGCGTAGTCGACCAGCGTCTCGGCGCCATAGGCTTGGTGGTGGAGGCGGTTGAAGCGGTCGATGTCCATGCTGCGCTCCGCTGTGCACTCGCGTTGCGCTTTGGTGATCGCCCGCCGCGCTTCGCCATGCGCAAGCTGCAGCATCTCGTCCGGACCTTCGCCCGGCTTTGAGCGGAAGGTGAACATGTGCGTCACGGCGAGGTTGGCATGAACGAAGCCCGGTACGCTCGGGCAGCCGGGGTTCAGCGCGCGCTCGAACCGGTCATGCTTCGGTAGCAGCCGGAGAAGCTCGGCGACGATCGTCTGGTTGTTGATCTCCCGGGTCACGGCCTTGCCGGGCGGTGTGAACAGCCGGGGGCTCATCGTCCGGGTGAGATGAGGCATCTTGAGGTAGATCATTCCCCAGCGCTTCTGGAGGTGGAACGCCATCTGGCCGACCAACTCGCCGTCCCAAATGACCTTGACGCGGTCCCACGCCCCGGGGGCGGCAGCGTCGAGCCACCAGTCCTCGTCGAAAAGGCCCGGCGGCGCTCCCGGTCTGTCGCTCAGCAATGCGGGCGCCGCCGCGTCCAGCGCGGAAAGTCTGGCTGACGATGAGCTGTCAGGCACACCAAGTCCTCCCGGCGGGCCCCTGCTTGGGAGCCCGCGTCCATGAAGTCATGGCAGTGATCTAAAGCGGACACTTCGTCCGGACAGGCCCGGCCGCTCAATCTCCGGGGAGTGAGGCTACAAGGCCACGTGAGCGGTCCCGGGAGGCTAGAATGGCCTAGTTGCGGCCTTTTCCGTTAGGCGATCGATATTCGATGCGCTTGCCGGCCTTGCTCACTTCGTTGCAGCGGCCTTGCTTTGCATCATTCACCCACTGGCACTCCTTCCTGGAGCCGTCCAGCCGAGTGGCGACGCCGGGGCCGCTCCGCTTTCCGTTGACGTACATGCCCTCGAACCGTTCGCCGGTAGCGTAGGTGACCACGGCCTTGCCGTTGAGCACGCCGTCCACCCATGTTCCATCGAAGGTCGCGACCGGCCCGGTCTCGATCGCCTGGCCGTGCGGGCGATGGTCCTTGAAGTCGCCGATGATCTTGCGGCCGTCGGCGAAGGTCATCACGCCCTGGCCGATCTGCTGGTCGTTGACGAAGGCGCCCTTGAAGGTGCGGCCGTCGCCGAAGGTTGCTGCGCCCTGACCCTCGCGCTTGTCGTTTCGGAACGGGCCCTCGTAGGTGTAACTACCGTCGTTGGAGATCAGCTTGCCCTGACCGCTGCGCAGGTCGTTGGCCCAGTCGCCGTCATAGGTCCACGTCTTGTCTGACGAGACATAGGTGCCGTGGCCCAGCCTGTGGTCGGCCTTCCAGTCGCCGACATATTGCGAGCCGTCCTTGAAGAGCTGCGTACCGATGCCTTCGCGCAGGCTGTCGCGGAAGCCGCCCTCATAGGTCGTGCCGTCGATGTAGGTCATCTTGCCCCGGCCGGTGCGCTGGCCATTGACGAACTCGCCCTCGTATTTCTGACCGCCGGCGATCACTTCCGTGCCGGCGCCGTTCTGCTGATTCTGGCGCCAGCCGCCGTCATACTTGTAGCCGTCGGCGCAGGTGTAGGCGCCGCGCCCGTTGCGCTGGCCCGCGGAATACGCGCCGGTATAGCTGCAGCCATTGGTCATTGTTTCGGCGCCCACGCCGTCGCGCAGGAATTCCAGGTCGACCGACAGGAGGTCCTTCACGCCGCCTCTTTCCGCGCAGGCGCAGTTGAACGACTGCGCCGTGATCTGCGTGCCGGGCGACACCAGCCCCAGCGACCGCTCCGGTCCGACATATTCGCCCGGCTTCACGCAGGCGAAAGTCGCCGCCGTCATCCGCGCCATGCCCGACGATTGCGAGGCGTTGTTGAGTCGCAACTCCACGTTGGATCCATCGCATGCGGCAGCCGGCGTCGCGCGCCACTGCACTTCTTTTCCGTCCGGCCATTTCAGCGATGTGACCCAGTTTCCGCCCTGCTGTGCGGCGGCGACCGCCAGCGGCAATGCAACCGCAAGCGAAACGATCGCGGCGATACGAACCCCGACTCTACGCATGAAAGATCTCCGGCGGCGGATAGTCAAAAAAACTCAAGGTGGAACCTGAAAAGCTGCCTGCAGAAAGCGGTTCAAGTTTAGCCAAACTGTGGCGTGGCTGCTTCTCACGTCCTGTTGTTCTCGCGGGACGCGGGAACGGCGCGTTTTGAAGCGCGTTGGTGAGACAGTCAAACATGGAGCCCGTAATGAACGGCTTTTCGACGTCCTATCTTCCCGCCGGGGTGTTGCTCGGCTTCGCCATTCTCGGCGGCTGTGGCCACAACATGGAACAGCGCGCCGCCACCGGGGCCGCGGCCGGACTGGTCGTCGCGGGTCCTCCAGGCGCGGTCGTAGGCGCCGTCGCCGGTGCGGCCGTCAACGAAGTCGATGAGGCCGACGAGAACAAGTAAGCTTCCAACAGTTTGCTGGGGCGCCGGGCCGGGCAGGACGCGAGTCCTCCCGGCCCGAACTATTTCCGTTGCTGATATCGATTTCGCGAAACTCGCTTATTCCCCTTTCTTCGGTATCCGCCATGGTCACCGCACGCGCCGTCGGCGACGTGTAATTCACCGCCGACTTGATCACCGGCAGCATGTTGCGGATGGACGTCATCGCGGGCCGCCAGTAGGGCTTCCGCTGCTGCCATCCCCATGTCAGCAGCTTGTCACGGGGCTCTGGCGAACGCACGGCGAACGTTCCATATTGCCGACATGGCGAAATCTCCCTCCGCAAAAGCTCCCTTCGGACCAGGAAAAGGGGGCAAGCCTTCGGCATCGAAAACGCCGCCGGCGCACAAGCGCGGGCAGGGCGTGGCCGAGGGTCCGCAGGCCGCCTTCAAGGCGCAGATCAAGGACGCCGTCGCGGTCGCCGAAAGCGCGCAGATCTGGACGCCCCACCGGCCCGAGCGGACCTGGAACAAGTTCGAAGGCGGCCGCAGATTCCGCGTCGCCTCCGACTACGAACCCGCCGGCGACCAGCCGCAAGCCATCAGTGATCTCGTGGCGGGCGTGAAGGACAACGAGATGGACCAGGTCCTGCTCGGCGTCACCGGCTCGGGCAAGACATTCACGATGGCCAAGGTGATCGAAGCGGTGCAGCGCCCCGCGCTCATCCTCGCGCACAACAAGACGCTCGCCGCGCAGCTCTATGGCGAGTTCAAGAGCTTCTTTCCGGATAACGCGGTCGAGTACTTCGTGTCGTATTACGACTACTACATGCCGGAGGCTTATGTGCCTCGGACGGATACGTACATTGAGAAAGAGTCTTCGATCAATGAGGCTATTGATCGGATGCGGCACTCGGCTACGAGGGCGATTCTGGAGAGGGATGACGTTATTATCGTAGCGTCGGTTTCCTGCATTTACGGGATTGGGTCGGTGGAGACTTACTCCGCCATGACGTTTGAGTTGGGGGTGGGGGAGGCGCGGGATCCCAGGCAAGTCGCGGCGGACTTGGTGGCGCTGCAGTACAAGAGGAATGACCAGGCGTTCGGGCGGGGGACGTTCCGGATGAAGGGGGACACCATGGATGTGTGGCCCGTTCACCAGGAGGACCGGGCCTGGAAGATCTCGTTCTTCGGGGATGAGATCGAGGCCATTCATGAGTTCGATCCTCTTACCGGCAAGCAGACGCGGCCGATGGATCGGATCAAGGTCTACGCCAACTCGCACTATGTGACGCCCCGTCCCACGCTCAACCAGGCGGTCGAGTACATCAAGGAAGAGCTGCGCGGCCGCCTCAACCAGCTCACGCAGCAGGGCAAGCTCCTCGAGGCCCAGCGGCTCGAACAGCGCGTCCAGTTCGACATGGAGATGATGCAGGCCACGGGAAGCTGCGCCGGCATCGAGAACTACAGCCGCTACCTCACCGGCCGCCGCCCCGGCGAGCCGCCGCCGACGCTCTTCGAATATCTCCCAGACAACGCGATGATCTTCGTCGACGAAAGCCACCAGACCATCCCGCAGCTCGGCGCGATGTACCGGGGCGACTTCAGCCGCAAGTTCACGCTCTCCGAATTCGGCTTCAGGCTTCCCAGTTGCCTCGACAACCGCCCGCTCAAATTCGACGAGTGGGAGAAGATGCGCCCGCAGACCATCCACGTCTCGGCCACCCCCGGCCCGTGGGAGCTCAACCAGACCGGCGGCGTCTTCACCGAGCAGATCATCCGCCCCACCCATCTTATTGACCCTCCAGTTGAAATTCGCCCCGTCTACAAGGACGGCGCCAACCAGGTCGACGACTGCATCCACGAGGTGAAGGCGACGGCGGCAAAAGGCTTCCGCTCGCTCGTCACCACGCTCACCAAGAAGATGGCCGAACAGCTCACCGAGCACATGCACGAGCAGGGCGTGCGCGTCCGCTACATGCACTCCGACGTCGACACCATCGAGCGCATCGAGATCATCCGCGACCTGCGCCTCGGCGTGGTCGACTGCCTGATCGGCATCAACCTCCTGCGTGAAGGCCTCGACATCCCCGAGTGCGCCTTCGTCGGCATCCTCGACGCCGACAAGGAGGGTTTTCTTCGCTCCGAGACGTCGCTGATCCAGACGATCGGCCGCGCCGCGCGCAACAGCGAGGCCAAGGTCGTGCTCTATGCCGACACCATCACCGGCTCGATGGAGCGCGCGATGGCCGAGACCGGCCGCCGCCGCGAGCGCCAGGAAAAGCACAACGCCGAGCACGGCACGAAGCCCATCACCGTCATCTCCGGCGTGAAAGATGTCCTCGAAGGCGTCCAGTCCGACAAGGCCAAGGGCTTGCTGCCGCGCGGCCGCGATCCCAACAAGCGCGGCCGCTCCACCACGCTCCCCGGATTGATGGAGGAGGGATCAGACTTCATCGGCAAGGGCCACAACCTCACGCGCGTCATCGACGAGATGGAAAAGGAAATGCGCGAAGCCGCCGCCAACCTCGAATTCGAGACAGCCGCAAGGCTGCGCGACGAGGTGAAGAAGCTGCGCGACGTGGAGATCGGCATCGGCGTCGAGGCCGTGCTGCCGCCGGCGGATTAGAAGTAGCCCCTCATCCTGGAGTTCTTCGCGCGGGTGCGGTTGTTGAGAGGGGCGCTGGGGGCCAGGCGGGAGCGGAGAGCTTTTGCGCTCTCGTGCGAGGCGGTTTGACGCTTTGGCGGGCGTCGGCGGCGGCGGTTTTACCGCCTCAGGACGCAGT
>JAUYPV010000073.1 GCA_030697555.1 Hyphomonadaceae bacterium | reverse complement strand
CTTGCCCTTGAAAACAGGCCGCCCGCTTAGATGCAGCGGGTTGTCTGTAACCTTGTCGAACCCGGGAAGCTGTGTGGCCGAACCGCCTTCGGCAGCCTGCAGATCATCCAGTGTTTCGTTGAGCTGCAGGAGATTGTGCGTTCCCGGCGGTCCGCGTGTGACGAACAGCGGGTGAACACTGTCCGCGATCAAACGTCTGTAGCTACTCGGCAGGTAGACGTCGTCGAGAGAGAACGCGGCAACGCCCTTGTGCGCCGACGCATAGGCACGGACCAATGTCGTCTTGCCCGACCCCTGCGGACCCGCAATGCCGATGACCGGAACGCGATCGCCTGCCCGCTCCTTCGCGATGGTGATTGCCTGGTCCAGAGCGTTGAGGGCGTCTCTGTTCATTCGGCTGCGGGTTACATCCTGAAGACGCCGAAGGCGGTTTCGCGCTCGGCGGGACGTCCGTGCGGCGCGTTGAGCGAGGCGGAGATGGCGAGGCCGAGGACGCGGCGCGTGTCGACCGGAGCGATGACGCCGTCGTCCCACAGGCGGGCAGTCGAGAAGTACGGCGAGCCTTCGCGTTCATAGAGATCGCGGATCGGCGCCTTGAACTTCGCCTCCTCGTCGGCAGACCATTTCTGACCCTTGGCTTCCATGGCGTCGCGCTTGACCGTTGCGAGCACGCTGGCAGCCTGCTCGCCGCCCATCACCGAGATGCGGGCATTGGGCCACATAAACAGGAAGCGGGGCGAATAGGCGCGCCCACACATACCGTAATTGCCAGCGCCATAGCTGCCGCCGATCACTATCGTGAACTTCGGCACACGCGCGGTGGCGACCGCGGTCACCATCTTGGCGCCGTCCTTGGCGATGCCGCCGGTCTCGTATTTCGAGCCGACCATGAAGCCGGTGATATTCTGCAGGAATACCAGCGGTATCCCGCGCTGGTCGCAGAGCTGGATGAAGTGCGCAGCCTTCTGCGCGCTTTCGGAGAAAAGAATGCCGTTGTTGGCAAGGATGCCGATCGGCAGGCCGTGCAGCCGGGCGAAGCCGGTGACCAGCGTCTCGCCGAACAGTTTCTTGAACTCGTCGAAATCCGAACCATCCACTATGCGCGCAATCACCTCGCGCACGTCATAGGGCTCGCGCGGATCGAGCGGGACGACACCGGCGAGTTCGTCGGGATCGAAAGCCGGTTCGCGAGACGGCAGGGCGTCGAGCATCACCCGCTTGGGCCGGTTGAAGTTGCGAACGATGTCGCGGACCATTTCCAGCGCATGAGCATCGTTCGCGGCATAGTGGTCGGCGACGCCCGACTTGCGCGTGTGGACGTCGGCGCCGCCCAGGTCTTCCGCCGAGATGATCTCGCCCGTCGCCGCCTTCACCAGCGGAGGCCCGCCGAGGAAGATCGTGCCCTGCTTGCGGACGATGACCGTCTCGTCCGACATCGCCGGCACATATGCCCCGCCTGCGGTGCACGAGCCCATGACGGCCGCCACCTGCGGAATGCCCCGCGCGCTCATGTTCGCCTGGTTGTAGAAAATGCGGCCGAAATGCTCCCGGTCCGGGAAGACTTCCGATTGGTGCGGCAGGTTCGCGCCGCCCGAGTCGACCAGGTAGACGCACGGAAGGTGGTTCTCGAGCGCCACTTCCTGCGCGCGCAGGTGCTTCTTCACCGTTATCGGGAAATAGACGCCGCCCTTCACGGTGGCGTCGTTGCAGACGATGACGCATTCCCTGCCCGACACCCGGCCAATGCCGGTGATGACGCCGGCGCCAGGCGCTTCGCCGTCATACATGCCCTCCGCCGCCAGGGGCGACAGCTCCAGAAAGGGCGAGGCGGGGTCGATAAGCTGTTCGACCCGTTCGCGGGGCAGAAGCTTGCCACGGCCAGAATGCCGCGTCCGCGAAGCCTCCGGACCGCCCAGGGCGGCCTTGGCGCTCTTCTCCCGAAGCTCGTCAACAAGACGCTGCATTGCAGCAGCGTTCCCTTGAAAGCGCTCGGAAGAGGCACTTACCTGAGTATGAAGACGCGCCATGCACCCGCCGCCTGTTGCCGAATCCCGGCATTAAGGTCCGGCGGCCCGGCGGTGGCAAGACGCGGCAAGACGCCACAAAGTAAATGTACCCTCATCTTTCTTTCAGGGTTGTGCGTTACTTTGCCGGCCTGAGCGGAAAGAAGGATCGGGCCGGGCAAACCCATGCCGCTGATAACGAAATCAAAGACGGCGGAAGACGCCCTCCCCCTCCCGCCGACTCTCAAGTCGGTGCCCTTTCTGCGCGATGCGCCGCCGAAAGCGCTGAAAGCTGCCGAAAACGAAACGCGCTATTTCAGCCTGCCGGGCGGCTGGGAGCTGTTCGGCATCGGCGAGCCTTCCGACACCATCTATTTCGTCCTCTCCGGATCTCTGGGCGCCTTCCGCAAGAGCCTGGACGGCAAAATGGAGCTGGTCGGCCACATCCGCCCGGGCGAGCCCGTCGGCGAAATGTCGATGATCGCCGGCGAGGCGCATGAGCATGCCGTTTACGCCCTGCGAGATACTGAGTTGCTGTCCATTTCGCGTCACGGCTTCATGACGCTGGTGCGGTCCGACCCGCGTATCCTCGAGAAGATCACACGCGTCATCATGGTGCGCATGCGCCAGGCGCGGAAGAAAGTGTCGCGCGGATCCGAGCCGCGTGTGTTCGGGCTTCTCGCGACCTCGCCGACTATCGACCTCAAGCTGCGCGGCCGCCAGCTCGCCGCCTCCTTGCAGTCGATGGGCCTGCGCGTCGCCATCGTTGGCGAGGAAGCCGTCGGCATGCCGGCCAACTATTTCGACGAACTCGAGACGCGCAACGACATCGTGCTGCTGCTGGCGACCATCGGCGACTCCGCCTGGTTCAAGCTCACGCAGCGCCATTCCGACCGCATCTGGGTGTTCGCGCGCGCCGACGCGCGGCCATCGTCACCGCTGCTGCCTGATGATCCGTCGCCCGCCCGCCAGTTCCGGCTGGTCGACGTCGTGCTGCTGCACCACGGCGCAGAGCGCCCGGGAGCGACCACGTCCGAATGGCAACGTGCAGCCGACGCCGCCCGCACCTTTCACTGGCAAGGCACCGATGACGCCGACTGCCGCCGCCTCGCGCGCGTCATGTCCGGCAAGTCCGTGGGCCTCGTCTTCTCCGGCGGCGGCGCACGGGCCTATGCCCATATAGGCGTCATCAAGGCGCTGCGCGAAGCCAATTGCCCGATCGATTTCGTCGGCGGATCGTCGATGGGGGCCATCGTGGGGGCGGGCCTTGCCTGCGGCTGGCCAGACGACGAGCTCGAATGGCGCATCCGCAAGGCCTTCGTCGAGAGCAACCCACTGTCCGACTATCGCCTGCCCGTCGTGGCGCTGGTGAAGGGCCACAAGGTAGACGCGCGCCTCAAGGAACATTTCGGCGAACGCCTGATCGAGGACCTGCCGCTGCCCTTCTTCGCGGTCTCGACCAACCTGACGCAGGGCACATTCCAGGTCCACACCCAGGGCCTGCTGCGCGAGGCGATGCGGGCGACGATCTCGCTGCCGGGAATCCTGCCGCCGGTGGTCTCCGCCGACAGGCAGGTGCTGGTGGACGGCGCCGTGCTCAACAACTTCCCCGTCGACGTGATGCGCGACGTGCATCGTGGCCGCATCATCGGCGTCGACGTCGCCCAGGCGCCAGAGGCGCTATCTGCGGACGAGTTCATCAATCCGCCGGGCTTCTTCGGCTGGACGGCCGCGCACGGCTTCCGCAGCGCGCCGCCGATCGCCAACCTGCTGATGCGCGCCGCCACGGTCAGCGTGAACCCCAACGCGCACCGCGGCCTCACCGACATCCTGATCGCGCCAGAACTCGAAGGCATCGAGTTGCGCGACTGGCGCGACTACGAAAAAGCCGTCGAGGCCGGCTACGAGATGATGAAACAGGCGCTCGCCGAACTGAAAGGCCCGCTCGCAGCGATCATCCGCGGAAACGCCGCGGCGGCGGATTGAGCCGTCACTCGAAATCCAGTTCCATCTTATCCGCAGCGGCGAAGAACGTGAATGTTGCCCCCTGCTTTGCTCGCGCCGCTTCCAGGTAGACGATCGCGCGCTCTGATGTGCGTCCACCGTGCACCGACGCCGCGAGAGGACGCAGAATGAAAAACGCCTCGTCCCAACGCTGGTGTTGAATCAACGCCTGAGCCGTAACCAGCGCGAGCGCATCGATCTGCGGAGCGATCCGATAGGCAGCGACCAGCACATCAATCATATGTGCGTTCACAGACTTCTCGATGAACAGGAGACATTCGACGTAGCGAAACAGAGAGACCGCACGCGAACCGTCGAGTCGGTGGGCCGCGGCAAAGGCGCTCTGCGCCCGCGTGACGAGACCGGCGTCGCCCGCCTTGTAGCCGGCCCGGAGATCACACAGGCCGCTTAAGTGCTGGGTTTCCGGATTGTTCGCGTCCATTTTCAGCAGCGCGTCGATATGCGTCCGTGCCTGCACCGGATCGCCATACCACAGCTCGGCCAGCGCAAGTGCACTCAACGCAAACGGATCGCCTTCGTGCTTCCTGGCCTCCCGCCGTATCCGCTCGACCGTCTCCGCTGCATACTGCTTAGGCGGGACTGCACGCAGATAGGATAGCGGCATCAGAATTTCGTCGGCTGCTACGCCAAGCCGCTCGGTCTTTATGGTGGAGGCGTAGTCCACCTTCTCTTCAGGCATCTGCAGGACCTGGATCGACTTGCGCTTGTAGTCGCGCAGCTCCTTGTCGAAGGCTTTGGGCGAGATGCCGAACGAAGACTCAAATGCGCCGATCGGATCGCCTCCGTCCTGCAGGGCGACGCAGTAACGGTCAAACCCGGCGGCCCGTTCGGGATTCATGAACAAGTAGTGGGTCGCCAGCCACGACTGGGCATAGAACATGGAAGTTTCTTCGCCGGTCAGGTTCCCCCCCATGAGGAACTTGTCGATCCCAAGCCAGTCACCAGCCGTTAGCCAGATGGCGCGGTTCGCGGTGAACATGCCGATAAGGATGCCCTGGTCCGTAAAATTCGCGGTGCCGATGAATTCAGCAAAACCCTCATTGTACCAGCGCGGATAGCTCCTTCGGCTATTTGCCGCCACGAAATGGTGAGCATATTCGTGGAAGAGGATCACCCGAGCGTCCATCGCGCGTATGTGCCGCTTCATGTCCCTTTGACGCTCGACGGCGCGATCTGGCGAGGTCACCGCACGAACCTGCTCGATGGAGGAATCGTAGAACCCCGCGATGCCCTTTCCCATGCCGGGGTTCGTCCGCTCGAAGTCCCGGTTTGAATTTGCGACGTATACGACGAGCTTGAGTGGGCTGCGTTCCTTTCTCGGCATCAGACGGGCCAGCAACGCGTTAAAGCGCTCGAGCGCGACCAGTTCGTCGCGCCCCTTGCCTTCGTCCGCTGTCGAGAAAACAACGAAGTTCGGGCTTTCGAGGCGCAGCCAGCGGCCCGGAGATTGCGCCCATGCTGGCGCGCCATTCACCGCCAGCGGCAGCGCCGCAACTGAAGCAAGACCTCTGATTACGGTGCGGCGATGCATGTTCCCCCCCAGCAGAACGCTCTGACTGCGTTCACGAACATGGCGATGGAATCGCAGGCTCACGCTTCGCGTCAAGTCAGCTTCAGAATGACCTGAAAAAGGTCAAGCTTCTGGGGTATCGGGCGAACCTGCAGGTTCAGGCTTCTTGAACTCCTTCCAGCCGCCGCCGCGTTCCTGCTGGAAGTAACGGGCCGGCGCGCCGGCATCGAGCGCGGCCTTGTATTGCTGGCGGGCCTTGGCGCGCGCGGTCTCGTCGCCGCCATCGAACACCACCATGCAACGCTCGAACTGGTCCGCATCGGCATCCGATCCATCGAGCAGCAGGGCGACCTTCGCGCCATTGACTGGCGCGGCTTCGGTCGAGAGCAGCACCGGCTGGCGCGCAGCATCCGTGCGACGGCCGTGCGGCAGGAAGCTGTCCTCCCGGAACGTCCACAGCGCCTTGTCCAGCCGGTCGAGCGTTTCCTGCTGACCGACAACGATGACGCGCCATCTGCGCTCGAGACATTTTTCCAGCAGCGGAGGGACGGCCGCGTCGAGCGACGTGTGCTCGATGTGGTAGAACCACCACTCTGCGGCGCCTGTCATTCCTAGTCCTCGTAATTGTCCGCGACGAGACGGTCGAGGATGCGCACGCCCCAGCCGGTCGCCCAGGTCGGCTCCAGCGGATTGTCATGTCCGGGACGCCAGGCGGTGCCCGCGATGTCGAGATGCGCCCAGGCGCGGCCGTCATCGACAAAGCGCTGCAGGAACTGCGCGGCCGTGATGGAGCCGGCATTGCCGGCGGCGCCGATGTTCTTCATGTCGGCGACATCGCTGTCGATCTGCTTGTCGTAGCCAGGGCCGAGCGGCAGGCGCCAGACCGGCTCGCCTTCGGCCTTGCCCGCCGCAGTGAGCTTGGCGACCAGGTCATCATTGTTCGAGAAGACGCCGGCGTGTTCGTTGCCGAGCGAAATGATGATCGCGCCGGTTAGCGTCGCGAGGTCGACCATCGCCTTCGGATTGAACTTCTTCTGCGCATACCAGAGCACATCGGCCAGCACGAGCCGACCTTCGGCGTCGGTGTTCTGGATCTCGATCGTCTTGCCGGCGGCGGCGCGGACGATATCGCCCGGGCGCTGTGCGTTGCCGTCCGGCATGTTCTCGACGAGACCGACGAGGCCGACGACGTTCGCCTTGGCCTTGCGCTTGGCGAGCGCCACCATTGTTCCGACGACAGCAGCCGAGCCACCCATGTCGCCCTTCATGTCCTGCATGCCGGGCCCGGGCTTCAACGAAATACCGCCAGTGTCGAAGGTCACGCCCTTGCCGACGAGAGCCAGCGGCGGCGCTTTCTTGTCCTTCGCGCCCATCCACTTCATCACGCACAGGCGCGAACCGCGGACACTGCCTTGTCCGACGCCGAGCAGCGATCCCATGCCGAGCTTCGTCATCGCAGCAACATCGAGCACTTCGATTTCGAGACCGAGATCGGCCAGTTCGGAGATACGATCCGCGTAGCTTTCCGGATGCAGCACGTTCGGCGGCTCGGAGACGAGGTCGCGCGCGAGTTCGACGCCCTCGGCGCGGGCGGCGAGCGGAGCGTAGTCGGAACGCGCGCCGGCGGCGCTGTCAGTGACGACGGAGACCGTGCCGAGCGTCGGCTTCTTTTCCGGCTTCAGCGTCAGGCGATACTGATCGAAGCGATAGGCCGCGAGACGAGCGCCAAACGCAAGGTTCGCTGCGACGCTGCGATCTGGCGCGCCGACGATGGCCAGCGACTTTGCGCCGCTGACCAGCAGGCGCTTCACGAGGCCCGCGGCAGCCTTCTGCCATCCATTCTCGTTGACTGCTGATTTCTTGCCGACGCCGACCAGTAGCACGCGGACCGCATCGCTCCATTCCGGCGCCAGTATCTCGATGATCTGCCCCGCACCGCCCTTGAACGTGCCTGCGGACGCTGCGCGGCGGAATGACGCTTCACCGGCTGCTTCAAGGCCCGACCCGAAGTCGATGCCCTTGTCGCCTTCATAAGCAAGATAGGCGACTGCATCGCCGGTGGGTTCAGCTGAAAACTTGATCTGCATGGAGAGATTTGAGCCCTGCGAATTGCCTACACATAGTCATCGACGAATGCCCCGGAGGCCGCTAGCACTGGGCCTTGGCCGATGGCCTAGCCGCGGGCGCGACGCGCCGTCTCCAGGTTTTCGTATGTCAGGTTTTCAACGCTATCTGTTCAGGAACGTGTTGAGAACCCTCATCGCGATCGTGGGCGGTCTTGCGCTGATCGCCCTTCTTACGCAAGGCCTCAGTGAGCGGCAGCTCGACCTGATCGTCGAGAATCGCCAGTCCGTAGGCGTCTACCTGTGGGTGTCCGTCCTCGCGACCCCCCAGATCATTTCCCTGCTCATGCCCATAGCGCTGTTCATTGCAACGGCGGGCGCGCTCAATGTCGCCCACCGCGAGAACGAGATCGTGGTGGCGCAAGCCTCGGGCATGTCCAACTGGCAGGTCGCCTCGCCAGTCATGCGGCTGGCCGCGCTGGCCGCCATCCTTCATCTCGGCCTCAACCTCTGGGTTCAGCCGGCCGCCTCCCGCGAGCTGCGTGAGACCGTAACCCATGCCTCGACCGACCTTGCCGCCTCGCTGGTTCGCGAAGGCATGTTCATGAGCCATGGCGATGGCCTCACAACGTTCGCCCGCGAGGTGCGCGGCGGCGAGATGCACGATCTCCTGATCTCCGACACCCGCAATCCGAAGGAGTCGATCACTTACATCGCCAAGACGGCCTATCTGGTTCAGTCCGAAGGCGCCCCTGTGCTGGTCATGAAGGATGGCCACATGCAGCAGGTGCGCGAGAACGGCGCGCTGGAAATGCTCGCCTTCACCCAGTCGCCTTTCGACCTCGCGCCCTTCATCAACGACCAGAAGGCGGTCGTCCTGGAGGAATCCGATCGGTTCCTGCCTGAGCTCTTCTTTCCGGACATGACCAACTACTACGACAGCGCCAACGTGAACCTCCTGCAGGCCGAAGGACATGCGCGCGTTTCGGCGCCGCTGCTCAACTTCGCCATGGCGATGCTGGCGATCTACGCTGTTCTCGGCGGGGACTTCAGCCGGCGCGGCTACGCCATGCGCATCGCGCTCGCGTCGGCGGCCGCGCTCACCCTGCGCCTCGCCGCCTTCGGCGCCGTCGCGTCGGGGCGCGACGATCCTAGCCTCAACATCCTGCAATACCTGATCCCGGTGTTCGTGATCGTGGTCATCTCGTTCTTCTACTTCGCCCAGCCCATTCTCGCCCGGCGCCGGCTTGCCGCCCGGAATCCGACCGTCGCCATCGCGCAGGCGGCCTGAGCCATGGTGATCGTCGGCCGCATACAGCGCTACATTTTCCGCGAAAACCTGATGTCGCTGTTGCTGACGCTCGTCGTCATCGTGCTCGCGATCGTGCTGGTCGACGTGGTCGAGCAGATGCGCACGATCGGCAGCCGGACGCAGATCAGCGTGTGGACGGCGTTCACCCTTACTCTGATGAAGGCCCCCCGCCTCATCATGGAGACGCTGCCCTTCGCCACCCTCGTCGGCTCGATCATGACATTCTCGCAGCTCAGCCGCCGCAGCGAGATTCCCGCCGTGCGCGCGGCCGGCGTGTCCGCCTGGCGCTTCCTCGGCCCGGCCATGTTTCTCGCCTTCCTTCTTGGCGTACTGATGATCACGGTCATCGATCCGCTCGCCACGCGGCTCAATTCCGAGTTTGAGGGCACGCGCGAACGCCTGCTCAACCCGAACAGCGCCCGCCCGGCTGGCGCAGGTTCAGGCGTGTGGCTAAGTCAGGGCGATCTGGCCGCCGGCTCGCAGACAGCAACCCGCGGTTCGATCGCCGAGGAAAACCCGGATGGCCAGGCCATCATCAGCGCCCGCCGCGTCGTCGGCCGCGCCGAGGCGCTGGAGGATGTGACTTTCTACTATTTCGCTCCCGGCCCGGGCGGCGCCGAGGACCGCGAATTCACCCACCGCATCGACGCCAAGCGCGCCGAGCTGAGATCGGGCTTCTGGCAGCTTCAGGACGTGGTCGAGAATCGCGTCGGCGGTGGCGTGGACCGGCGGGCGTCCCTCGCTCTCCCCACGAACCTGCGCGACGACACTCTCCTGCAGCGCTTCGCATCCGCGGAAACGATACCCTTCTGGGACCTGCCATCCTTCATCCGCGACGGACGCAATGCGGGCATGGATGTCGACAGCTATGTCCTCAAGTTCCACACCCTGCTGGCGACGCCGGTTATGATGGTCGCGATGACGCTGATCGGCGCTGTCGTCTGCTTGAGGCTGGCTCGGTCGGGCGGACTTTCGCGGCTGATCGGCGCCGGCGCCTTGGCCGGCTTTGTTCTGTTCTTCGCGACCCAGGTGGCCGGCGGGATGTCGGCGGCCGGCGCCACTCCGCCCGAAGCCGCCGCCTGGTGCCCGCCACTGTTCGCGCTCTTTGCCGTGCTCACGCTGCTGGCGCACGCCGAGGACGGCTGACCTGTGATATTGGCGCGTTTCCCGGAACCGGCCAGCCACCCGGAACGAAAGCCTTTCCGGCACGTAATGCGCTGTGGCGCCGGCGCCGCTGATACCCTCCTTGGCTCTATCAGCAGCCCCGATGCCGTTCCGTCACTGGACGTCACCTTGGCTTTTGCCTAACCGTTGATTTGCTGGGAGTCGCTCGCAATCGTTGCGCGAGGGGAGACTGATGGTGTTGCGGCTTACCTGCCTTGCCTCCGCTATGGTCGCGCTCTCGACGGGCGTGGCGACGGCGCAGACACCGGCCGATTCGCAGCCCCCCGCCGCCACCGACACATCGCAGGACCTTCTGCTCCGGGCTGACCTCATCACGGAGGACCGCAACGGCCTCGTCATGACGGCCGAGGGCAATGTCGAAGTCCGGGTCGGCGAACGCACGCTGCGCGCAGACCGGCTGGTCTACGACCAGGACAAGAAGACCATGCGGGCGCAGGGTCATGTCGAGATTTCCGACCAGACCGGCGCCTTCCAATTCGCCGACGAGATCGAGGTCGACGAAGACTTCCGCAATGGCTTCGCCACCCGGTTCTCGGCGCGGCTCGGCGGCAACTCCATCGTGACATCGTCGTCCGCGGTCCGCACCGACGGCACGCGCAACTCGCTCGAACAGGTGGTGTTCACCAACTGTCCGATCTGCGAGGCGAATGGCGGCACCGAACCGACCTGGTCGATCCGCGCCCGCCGCGCCGTGCAGAACACCGAAACGCAGATGATCACCTACCAGGATGCGGTGTTCGAGATCAAAGGCGTGCCGGTCCTCTATCTTCCCTACTTCGCCCACCCGGATCCGACCTCGAAACGCCGCTCCGGCCTGATGATCCCGGACTTCGGCAACGACAGCAAATACGGCCTCTTCTACGAACAGCCCTACTACTGGTCGATCTCGCCGTCACAGGACGTGACGATTTCGCCGACGATCTTCGCGGACATCAACCCGCTCTTCAAAGTCGATTACCGCAAGCGCTTCTTCTCCGGCTTCATCGACCTGGAAAGCAGCATCACCCACGAACAGGAATTCAACAGCGACGGCGACAGGCTCGGCGACGACACGTGGCGCAGCCATCTGTACGGAACCGGCAAGTTCAACATCGACCAGAACTGGCAATGGGGCTTCGGCGTCGAGCGTCAATCGGACGATCTCTACGACCAGCGCTACGACATCGACGGCGAGGACGACCTCCGCGGCCTGGTCGCCAGCCAGCCGCGCCAACTGCTGAGTCAAATCTACACCACCGGCCAGCACCCGGATTTCTACTTCGAGGCCGCGGCCTATGTGTTTCAGGGCCTGCGCGCGGGCGACGACGACGCGCAGTTCCCGAAAGTGGCGCCGACCGTCTTCGCCCAGAAAGTCTTCGACCTGAAGCAGAACGGTCAGATCGCCACCGACTTCAGCGCGGTCGGGCTGTTCCGCGACGCTCGTGCAACCCTGCCAAATGGCCAGTCCGCCCTCGACACGGCTCGCGTTACATCGAACACCACGTGGAATGCGCAGTACGTTTTCGGTCCCGGCTTCGTCCTGGCCCCGTTTGGGCAGGCGCGCGGCGATTACTATCGGGTCGACAGTGGCTTAGGCGAGGGACCGCGCGACATCTCCCGCGTGCTGGGCGCTGCCGGAGCGCAGCTGAGCTATCCGGTCATCCGTCGCGGCGAGAACATAGACATCATCGTTGAGCCGATCGCGATGGTTTCCTACGCCACGACAAACCCAAACAGCGTTCGCCTGCCGAACGAGGACACGCTGCTGTTTGAAGCGGACGAAAGCAATATTCTCAAACCGACCGCAATCTCCACCTACGACCTCTGGGAAGGCGGCGGCCGGACCGCGTTTGGCGTCAACACCACCGTGCGCTTCAGCAACAAGTTCCAGGTTTCGAGTCTCGTGGCCCGGCGCTGGCGCCAGGAGGAAGACACCTCGTTCAACGACCTCAGCAACTTGCGCAACGAGACGTCGGACTACGTCGCGTCCGTCCGTGCGGATCTTGGCAACATCCTCGCCGCAGGCGCGCGCCTGCGGATGGACGACAACCTGTCGGTCAACCGAATCGACGTCGACGCCCAGGCCAATATCTGGCGCGTCAGCGGCGGCGCCCGCTACTTCAAGATCGCGGAGACCCCCGCAAGGGTCGAGGACGAGGGCCTGGTCTGGAACGGCACCCTCAAGGTTACCGACCGCTGGTCCGCCATCGTCGAGCAGGCCCGCAACATCACGCAGGAGCAGGACATCCGCCTCGGCCTCGGCATCGCTTACCAGGACGATTGCTCGTATTTCGCGCTGATTTATGAGCGGAATGGCGGCCGGGACCGCATACTCGGTCCGTCCGAGTCGATTTCCTTCCGGTTCGCCCTCACCGGGTTGGGCGCGGGTACATCCAACAACTAGGATGGACAAACCGTCCCAACCGGCGCCCTCGCTGGCCGATTCAGGGCAAAATTCTCCTCCTGCACTCCATGGCTCGCATTTGGCTGCGGGGTTCGTGTATACGGCCCGGAATGCCATGTTTTCGCCCAGACCTGCCCGCAGGTTGAGGCCGCTTCAGGGTGAATGATGAAACGTCTGTTCGCGATCTGCCTCGCCGTCACGGCGGTATCGACCGGTGTCGCCGTATCCCAGGTGGCCGCCGATCAAACGCCGACGCAACCGCCTGCCCAGCAGCAGGCGACGCGGCTGGCGGCAAGCTCATCCCGAGGCCAGGTGGTGGATGGCGTGATCGCCACCGTCAACGATCAGGTGATTTCCCAGTCCGACGTGCGCAACCGCATGCGCATGATCCTGATGAGCTTCCCGGACCAGCCCGACGAGCAGATCCTGGCGGAAGCCCAGGACCGGGCGATCGACATGCTGATCAGCGAAAAAGTTCAAATGCAGCAGTTCGAGAAGCTGGTGAAGGACCAGAAGATTTCCGACGAGGAAATCGACGAAAACCTCGGCGAGCTCGCCCGGCAGAACAAGATGACGACCGAGCAGTTCCTCGCGACCATGCGCAGCGCCGGGATCAGCATCCAGGCCTTGCGCGAACAGACCAAGGCCGAGATCGCCTGGACCGCCCTGGTGCGCGGCCGCTATGGCCGTCAGGTGCGGGTGTCCGAGCTGCGCATCGACGAGATGCTCGACCGGATCAAGGCCAGCCTCGACAAGCCGCAATACCATCTCGCCGAGATCTTCCTCTTTGCCCCCGATCAAGGCTCGCGCGACCTCGCGAAGGGGCGTGCCGAGACCCTGATCAAGCAGGTCAACCAGGGCGCCGAATTCCAGGCTGTCGCACAGCAATTCTCCGCCGCCCCGTCAGCGTCGACGGGCGGCGATCTCGGCTGGCTGTCGCAGGGCGACATGCGACCCGAAGTCCAGGCCGCCATCGCGACGGCCGCCACGCCGCCGGTACTGCTGCCGCCGATCGAAAGCGAGGGCGGCATCTACATCGTGGCCCTGCTCGGCAAACGTGAACCTTCGGCGCCCGACGCCGCCTCGATGAATCTCCAGCAGGTTGTCGTACGCGGCGACGGCGCGGCCGAGAAGATCGCGCAGATCAAGGCGAAGGCCACGACGTGCGCCCAGGTGCCCGACGCGGTCAAAGGCATCGAAGGCGTGACGGCGACGCCGATGAACGGCGTCGATATCTCGCAGGTCCAAACGGTCTATCGCGCCTCCCTGCAGTCCTTGCAGACCGGCCAGTCGTCGGAAGCGCTGGACCTGCCGGATGGCGTCAAGATGATGTTCTATGTCTGTGAACGCCTGTCGGGCGATCCGTCCATTCCGTCGCGCGAGGAAATTCGCGGTCGCCTGTTCAACCAGGAACTCGCCATGTTCGAGGAGCGCTACCTGCGCGACCTGAAGCGCGAGGCCTCGATCGACCGGCGCTAGTCATGGCCGGGGGCGTACTTCCTCTTGCAGTCACGATGGGCGATCCGGCGGGCGTCGGCCCGGCGATCACCTGGCACGCCTACGAGGCGTTCCGCTCACGGTCGCGGCCCTTCTACGTGATCGCCGATCCACGTGTTCTGGACGCCAACCGCACCCACGCCAGCCTGCACCACAAGCTCGTCATGATCGCCTCGCCGAACGAAGCGCCCGCGGCGTTCCAGCAGGGCCTCCCGGTTGCCCCGATCACCTCCCCTGTTCCGAAGCCAGGCGAAGCCGATCCGGCGACCGCGACGGCGGTGCTGGATTCGATCCGTCTAGCCGTGATGCACGTGCAGGCAGGCGCCGCCGCCGCCGTGGTCACCAACCCGATCGCCAAGGCGCTGCTCTATCGCGCCGGGTTCAAGCACCCCGGCCATACCGAGTTCCTTGCCGAACTCGCAGCGAATGGCGGAACACCGCCGCGCCCGGTGATGATGCTGTCCGGCGGCGGCCTGCGCGTGGCGCTGGCAACGATCCACAAACCCCTGTCGGCCATCCCCGGCCTGCTGACCACCGATCTGATCGCCGATGTCGGCCGCATCGTGCATGGCTCGCTCAAGCGTGACTTCGGCATCGCAGAACCGCGCATCGGCCTCTGCGGCGTCAATCCGCATGCGGGCGAGGACGGCGAGATCGGCCGCGAAGAAATCGACACCATTAATCCCGCTGCTGCCCGGATGCGCGCGGCAGGTATCGACTGCAGCGACGCCCGCCCGGGCGACACCATCTTCCATGAAGCCCGGTCCGGCCGGTTCGACGTGGTCATCGCGATGTATCACGACCAGGGCCTCATCCCGGTGAAGACCCTCGACATCTGGGGCGGTGTAAACGTCACGCTCGGCCTGCCTTTCATCCGCACTTCGCCCGACCATGGCGTCGCCTACGATGCCGCCGCATCCGGCAAAGCGAGGCCCGACAGCCTGATCGCCGCGCTGGATCTCGCCGACGCCATGGCGCACGCCCGCGCCGCCGCGCCATGACCGGCTTCACGCCGGGCGCCGCAAAGAAGGCCCTCGGCCAGCATTTCCTGTTCGACGCGGCTCTGCTGAACCGCATCGCCGTTGCTGGCGGGCCCGTCGAAGGCCACACCGTGATCGAAGTCGGCCCCGGCCCCGGCGGCCTCACCCGCGCCTTGCTGGACGCCGGCGTGAAAAAGCTGATCGCCATCGAACTCGACGACCGCTTCGCCGATGGCCTTGCAGCATGGCCAGAGACGGCGTCGGGACGACTTGTCGTCGTCCGCGGCGATGCTCGCGAGATCGACGAGGCGCGGCTTGTCAGGGAGGCCGGCGGCAACTTCCCCGCGATGATCGTCGCCAACCTTCCCTACAATGTCGGCACGCCGCTAGTGGTGAAATGGCTCAAGGCCGGCGCCGCTTCACCCGAAAATTGGCGCGGCCCCATGGTGCTGATGTTCCAGAAGGAAGTCGCCCTCCGCATTTGCGCGGCGCCCGGCGACGATCACTATGGCAGGCTCGCCGTGCTGGTCCACGCCGCCGCCGGGGCGCGCATCGCCATGACGCTGCCGCCCGGCGCCTTCCGCCCGCCGCCAAAGGTCGACAGCGCCGTGGTCGTCCTGACGCCCCTCCCGGCCGATCAGGCGTTCGAAGACCTGGATGCGCTGGAAACCTTGACGTCCGCCGCCTTCGGCCAGCGCCGCAAGATGCTGCGCTCGGCTCTCAAATCACTGGAAGGCGGACCTGAAGCGCTCGCCGCCGCCGGCATCGACCCGACACGTCGCGCCGAAACGCTGACGCAGGCCGAGTTCAGGCGACTGACGGATGCGTGGGTTAATCCACAGGCCTAGCCTTGGGGAGCGCCGGGCGCCTGCCCGGCCAAGCCTCACAACAACTACAGTGCATGCGGCGACGCCATGCCGGGCAGGCGCCCGGCGCTCGCCAACGCACGCGCCCGCGCCCTTACGACGAAGCGCTCCCGCTTTGCGTCTTGGTCGCCAGACCGACGTCCTTGAGCAGCTGGTCCACCATAATGCCCATCGAGGCGCGCGTCCGGCGGATGCGCTCCATCATCAGGATGGCGCGCAGCTCGGCGAAGGCCGTGTCGAGGTTGTCGTTGATGATCGCGAAGTCGTATTCGCCCCAGCGCAGTATGTCTTGCCCCGCGCCGTCCAGCCGCGACTGAACCGTCTTCGGATCCGACCCGGGCCGCCCTTCCAGGCGCTGCTTCAACTGCGCGATCGACGGCGGAAGAATGAACACCGAGCAGACGTCGCCCGGCCGGATCGTCTTCAGCGCACGTGCGCCCTGCCAGTCGACGTCGAACACAACGTCGACGCCGCTCACCAGCCGCGCTTCGACTTCGCTGCGCGGCGTGCCGTAGAAATTCTTGAAGACCTTGGCCCACTCCAGGAACTCGTCCCGGTCGATCATGTCCTGAAACTGTTCCTGAGAACGGAACTGATAGTCGACACCGTTCGCCTCGCCCGGCCGCGCCGGCCGCGTCGTCGCCGAGATCGAGAGCTCCACGCCCGGAACTTCGGTGATCAGCCGGCGGCACAGCGTCGTCTTCCCCGCCCCCGAAGGGCTGGAAATGACGAACATAACGCCGCGCCTTGGCCTTTCAGCGGTGGGGCGCTCACTCGACATTCTGAACCTGCTCCCGGAACTGGTCGATCAGAGACTTTAGCGCCAAACCCGCATTCGTCAGCTCGAGACTGGCCGATTTGGAGCACAGCGTATTGGCCTCCCGGTTAAGCTCCTGACACAGAAAGTCCAGCTTCCGCCCAGCGGCCTCGCCCGACTTCAGGATTTCCCGCGCCGTCTGCACGTGCGCGACCAGCCGGTCCAGCTCCTCCCGGACGTCGGCGCGATTGGCCATCAGCATGACCTCCTGCGCCATGCGGTCGGGATCGATCGATGTGTCCTTGCCCATGTCCGCCAGACGCGCCTTCAGCCGCTCGCGCACCAGGCCCGGCTGCCCCGCCGCCAGCTCAGCGGATTTCTTCACCAGCGCGTCGACGTCGGTCAGCATCCTGCCGAACAGCGCGGTCAGGCTTTCGCCCTCCTTGGTCCGCTGCCCCGCCAGCAGGTCGAGCGCCTGGTCCAGCCCGGCCAGCAGGTCCTTCGCCATCGCCTCGTCGACGCCCGCGCCCGTGCGCGATGCGCCGCGCATGACGCCATTGGTGTTGAGCAGTCCGTCGAACCTCGCCGGGCTCACCTTCGCGCTCGCCCAGTTGCGGGAGAGCCGGGCCAGCCGCGCCAGTTCGCGCGTGTCGATACTCGTGGCGCCGGCTTCACGCGCAAAGTCGATGCGAAGCTGGAGCTGGAAACTGCCGCGCTGGAAGCGGTCCTTGACGCGCCGGCGCGCTTCGAAGTCCACCGCCTCGCAACCGGGCGGCATGTTGGTGCGCAGGTCCACGGTCTTGCCGTTGACCGAGCGCGCCTCCCACGCCCACGCGCCCCAGGACGACTGGCCCTGCGCCCGCCCAAATCCCGTCATCCCCCGGATCATGCCCCGCCCCGCTGTTTCACTTCGGCTTCACAGCGGGCGTGTTGACGCCGGCAGCCGCGTTGGCATTGCGGATCTTCCAGTAGAGCGCAACATTCTTCTGGTGCTCTGAGTATGTTTCCGCGAAGACGTGTCCGCCCTTTCCGTCTCCGACGAAGAACAGCGCCTTGGACACAGGTGGGTTCAGCACGGCTCGGATCGCATCCGCACCCGGGTTGCAGATCGGCGTCGGCGGCAGGCCATCGATCTTGTAGGTGTTGTAGCCGTCGTCGCGATCCAGTTCGCTGGACCGGATCGTCCGCCCCAGCGGCTCGCCCTTGGTGATACCGTAGATGATGGTCGGGTCGCTCTCCAGCCGCATACCGCGGCGCAGCCGGTTGACGAACACCGCCGCCACCTCGGGCCGCTCGCTGGCGTTGCCGGTTTCCTTCTCGACGATCGAGGCGAGGATGATCGCCTCCTGCTGCGTCTTGAACGGCAGGCCGTCCTGACGCGTCGGCCACAGCTCAGCGACCAGGTTCTGCTGCGCCTTCACCATGCGATCGAGCACGGCAGCCCGCGTCTCGCCGCGCTGAACCATGTAGGTGTCCGGCAGCAGCACGCCCTCGGCGGGCGCCACTTCCGGCAGGTCGCCCGAAAGAACCTTCTCCTCGCCCACGATGCGCACGATCTGCGCGCTGGTCAGGCCTTCCGGCGCCGTCACCGCGTGCAGCACGACACGGCCTTCGACGAGCTGCTGGACGATATCCTTAAGGCTTGCCCCGCTCGCGATGGCGTACTCGCCTGCCTTGAGACGCGGCCCCGTGTCGGTGACGCGCACCGCCATCCGGAACGGAAAATCATCCGTGATCGCGCCCGCTGCTTTCAGCTTGTCGGCGATCTTCGGAACGTTGGATCCGCTTTCGATCATGACGGAGCGCGGCGCGCCGCCGGCATTCTCGGGACCGGGCTGCGTATACACGTGCTGGCCATAGAACCATGCGCCGCCCGCGGCCGCGCCGAGCACGATCACCAGGAAGAACAGAAATCCGAAGAACCTGCCCAAGACGACACCACTCCCGACACCGCGCGCCAGCACCAGTATAAGACGTCAAAGCCAGACGTCAGCAGGCGCGTTCAGTCGACCGCTTTCAGCACTAGGGCTGCGTTGGTTCCCCCGAAGCCGAACGAGTTGGAAAGAGCCGCCCGCACCTCCTTCTTCACCGCCTTGTGGGGGGTAAGATTGAGGGACGTTTCAAAGCTCGGATTGTCCAGGTTCAGCGTCGGCGGGATCACGCCGTCGCGAATCGCCAGCACACAGAAGATCGCCTCGACTGACCCGGCCGCGCCCAGAAGGTGGCCGATAGCCGACTTGGTCGACGACAGGTGGGTTTTCGACGCGGCATTACCGAGCACCCGCTCGACCGCCCGCACCTCGATCTCGTCGCCCGCCGGCGTCGATGTGCCGTGGGCGTTCACATAGTCGATGTCGGAAGCATCGAGCCCGGACCGTTGCAGCGCCGTGCGCATGGCGCGCTCGCCGCCATCGCCCGTCTCGTCCGGCGAGGTGATGTGAAAACCATCGCCCGTCAGGCCATAGCCCACAACTTCGGCGTAGATCTTGGCTCCGCGCTTCTTGGCGTGCTCGTATTCCTCGAGCACCACGATGCCCGCGCCCTCGCCCATGACGAAACCGTCGCGGTCCTTGTCATAGGGCCGGGAGGCTTTTTCCGGCGTGTCGTTGAAGCTGGTCGACATGGCGCGGCAGGCGATGAAGCCGGCAACGCCGATACGACACACCGAAGCTTCCGAACCGCCAGCCACCATCACGTCCGCATCGCCATACTGGATGATGCGCACGCTGTCGCCGATGGCATGGGCGCCGGTCGCACAGGCCGTCACCACCGCGTGGTTCGGACCCTTCAGGCCGTGCCTGATCGAGATCTGTCCCGACGCGAGATTGATCAGAGCGCTCGGAATGAAGAAGGGCGAGATACGGCGCGGGCCCTTCTCATGCAGTTCGATAGCCGTCGCCGCGATCGTCGCAAGTCCGCCGATGCCGGAGCCGACCAGCACGCCTGTCTTGCAGCGGTCTTCATAGCTCTCGGGCTTCCAGCCGGAATCTTCCAGCGCCTCATCGGCGGCCGCCATCGCGTAGAGGATAAACTCGTCGACGCGCCGCTGTTCCTTCGGCGACATCGTCTTCTCGGGATTGAACGAGTCCGGGTCTTCAGCCGAGCCGCCGCCACGCCCCGTCACCCACGGAACCTGGCCCGCGATCTTGCACGCAAGATCCGACGTATCGAAAATATCGATCTTGCCAAGACCGGACTCGCCGGCGATCAGCTTTTTCCATGACGCCTCACGCCCATTGGCGAGCGGCGTGACGAGACCCATGCCTGTGATGACAACGCGCCGCATGACTATGCTCCCTGCGGAGGGGCGCTGCGCTTAGACGCGCTCTTTGATGAAACGGACGGCGTCGCCCACCGTGGCGATCTGTTCCTGGACATCGTCCGGGATCTCGATGCCGAATTCTTCTTCGAACGCCATGACGAGTTCGACGAGGTCGAGCGAGTCCGCACCGAGATCATCGATGAAGCTGGCTTTTTCGTTGACCTTCTCGGCGTCCACTTCCAGGCGTTCGACCACGATTTTCTTCACGCGCTCGATAACGTCGGACATATCATTCCCTTCCAGTCTCACGGCCGGCCAAAACCGGCGGAATCCTCGTTGCGGCGCGGTAACACGCCTGAATTTTTTTGACCATAGGCCTCAACTATAGGGCATGCCTAGATCATCGCCATCCCGCCATTTACGTGCAGGGTCTGCCCTGTAACGTAAGCGGATTCATCGCTGGCGAGATAGAGCGCCGCGGCGGCTATGTCAGCCCCCGACCCCAGTCTTCCCGCCGGAATTCCCTTGAGTAACGCCTCTTTCTGGTCGTCCTTGAGAACGTCTGTCATCGCCGTCGAGATGAAGCCCGGGGCGATGCAGTTGACCGTGATGTTCCGGCTGGCCACCTCGGCCGCCAGCGACTTGGTGAACCCGATCATGCCCGCCTTCGAGGCGGCATAGTTCGTCTGGCCCGCATTGCCGGTTACTCCGACCACGGACGTGATTCCGATGATCCGGCCGTGCCGACGCTTCATCATCCCACGCATCGCCGCCCGGGCGAGCCGGAAATAGGCGCCGAGGTTGACGTTGAGGACGGTCTCCCAGTCCTCGTCCTTCATCCGCATCAGCAGGCCGTCCCGGGTAAGGCCGGCATTGGAGATGATGATGTCGAGCCCGCCGAGCGCCTCTTCGGCCTGGCCGACCAGCGCCGCAGTCGCCGCCGCATCCGACAGGTTGCACGGCAGAATCACTGGTTTGTTTTCTGGCGACCCGCCGATCTCCGCCGCCGTCTTCTCCAGCGCCTCGACCCGCGTACCCGACAGCGCCACCTTCGCGCCCGCATCCGAGAGCGCCTTGGCGATCGCACCGCCAATGCCTCCAGAGGCGCCCGTCACCAGTGCGAAGCGTCCCGTCAGACTGAACATATGTCTCTCCTAGCCCAACGACTTAGCAAAATTCTCAAGATCCGCTGGCAAGTTCAGCGCCGCCGTCGTCGCGTTCGGCGCGCCGCGCTTCACCATCCCGGAAAGCTGCTTGCCCGCGCCCACCTCGACGAACTTCTCCACCTTCCCGTCACCAACCATCCACTCGACGCTCTCGCGCCAGCGCACACGGCCCGTCACCTGCTCTACCAGCAGGCGACGAATGTCGTCCGGCGCGCTGATCGGCCGGGCCGTGACGTTGGCCACGACCGGGACAACCGGCTTGTTGATTGTTGCCTTCGCCAGCGCCTGTTCCATCGCAACTGCGGCCGGGGCCATCAGCGGCGAATGGAACGGCGCCGACACCGGCAGCACAATGGCCCGCACGCCGCGCGCCTTGGCTGCCTCGATCGCCGCCTCCACGCCCGCCTTGGTTCCAGAGATCACGACGTTGCCGACATTGTTGTCGTTGGCGACGCCGACCGTGCCGCGTATGCCGCCCTCGATGGCGATTTCCTCGGCGATGGTCACGTCCACCTTGCCGATCAAGGCCGCCATCGCGCCCTGCCCGACCGGAACGGCCGCCTGCATCGCCTGCCCGCGCTTGCGCAGCAGCCGCGCCGCATCCGTCAAACTGAGAGCCCCCGCCGCCGCCAGCGCGGAATACTCGCCCAGCGAATGTCCCGCCACGAACGCCGCCTGGCTTACCTTCACGCCGAAATTGGCCTCCAGCGCCCGCGCCGCCGCCAGGCTCACCGCCATCAACGCCGGCTGCGCATTCGCCGTCAGCGTGAGATCCGCCTCCGGCCCACCCCAGATCAGCGCCGACAGCTTCTCGCCCAGCGCTTCATCCACCTCGTCGAATACCACTTTCGCCGCCGGGAACGCGTCCGCAAGCTCCTTGCCCATGCCGACCGCCTGGCTGCCCTGGCCGGGGAAGATGAAGGCGAAACGGGTCATGAATCGAATCTCCGGCGGCAGGCCTTGGTATGAAGGCGGGCGCAGCGAGGCAAGCCAGCCGCTTTCGGGCCAATGACCGGGAAACTATCTCATTCCTTTCGGGAAGCTTCCATGATCCTGCAGAATCCCTCCCTCGTACCGGAATAGCAGCCTGACACGCCCGAACGTGCTAGAGACAGTTCGTGAAAGCTCCGGGGAGGAACTGATGTCAACCAAATGGTTGTCTGCGTCCGTGTTTTTGCTGCTCTGCCTGCCGGCCGCCTGCACCACGACGCCGCACATGAGCGTCGCGGCAACCCAGGACACGCTTGAAGTTACGAGCGTTGACCGCGCAACATTTGCAGCCTTTTTTCAGAAGGTGGATGCAGCCTGGAATGCTCATGATCCCGCGGCCATGGCGGCTTCCAATTGGGATGACGCAATCAGCATCAACTATGTCGGCGCGCTCTCTCCGGACCAGACGACGGCGATCACAGGTCTGGCGGCGCTCCACAAGACCTTCTATAGCGCGAGCGTAGTGAAAAACGAGATCGAACTGATTCGAAAAATCACGCCGGACGCGGTGATTGTGGTCACGCGGATCGAACTGACGGGAGATGCGCGGCGCCCTGGCTTTGTGTTCCACGGCCGAGGGACCAATCTCCTGACGCGGCGCAACGGCGAATGGCGGGTCGCTGCATTTCAGAACACACAGCTCGCGGACGGCGTGAACTGAGCGTGGCGCGAGACCATCTGGAAGACGGATGCCGCGCCGGAGCGAACATTTTCCTTCGGCGAATCCCGTATCCAGCCTTGGCGGCCGGGCGGGCAGGATGACACGTCGACCTCATCGAGTGGATTGGCGAGACGCCGCGGCCCTATGCCGAGGTGATGTCGGCCTGGCGCACGTCCTGCGTGCGGCTGACGGTCTGGGAGGATGCGGTCGATGCCGGCTTCGTCGCCCGCGACAGCGCCGCCGGCCGTCCCGTCGTGCGCTCGACCCCGGCCGGCCGGGCCTTCCTGGCCGCCAACCGTCCCATGAATGGCGGTATCGGCCGCGCGTGAGCGTGAAGGCTTGATTCCCACCGGTTTTGCTGTATTGAGCGCCCTTCGCAAAGAGAGGCGGTCCCAAGGCCCATTCGGGCGCGAGGGATCCATCGTGGCCAGTCCGCCCTTCGGACTGACTGCGCCGCCCCTCGCAGAAGGGATAAAAAATGGCTTTCTACGAACACGTGGTCGTCACGCGACCCGATATTTCCCCACAACAGGTCGACGCTCTGGTGGAAGACATCACCAAGATCGTCACCGAGCGCAAAGGAAAGGTCTCCAAGACCGAGTACTGGGGCCTGCGCAACCTCGCCTACCCGATCAAGAAGTCGCGGAAGGCGCACTACTCGCTCATCAACATCGATGCGCCGGGCGACGCCATCCACGAACTCGAGCGCCGTCACCGCATCAACGAGGACGTGCTGCGCTTCCTCACCGTGAAGGTGGAAAAGCTCAGCGAAGAACCCTCGCCCGTCATCGCCCGCAAGGATCGTGACGACCGCGGCAAACGTGATGAAGGCTTCGGCGGCGGTTTCGGCGGCGGACGTGACCGCGGCGGCTTCGGCGACCGCGACCGTGGCGACCGTCCCCCGCGCGAAGACCGCGGCGACCGTCCGCCCCGTCCCCCGCGTGACCGGTAGGAGCTAAGAACATGGCACAAGTCAAAATCAACATCGCCAACCTGCCGTCGCGCCGCCCGTTCGGCCGCCGGCGCAAGGTCTGCCCGTTCTCGGGCAAGGACGCCCAGCCGATCGACTTCAAGGACGTGAAGCTTCTCCAGCGCTACATCTCGGAGAAGGGCAAGATCGTTCCGGCCCGCATCACCGCCGTTTCCTCCAAGAAACAGCGTGTGCTCTCGCAGGCCATCAAGCGGGCGCGACACCTGTCGCTGCTCCCGTACATCGTGAAATAGGAGGAACATCCCATGGAAGTCATCCTCCTCGAGCGTGTCGAGAAACTCGGCGCCATCGGAGACGTGGTTCGCGTGAAGAGCGGGTTCGCCCGTAACTTCCTGCTGCCGCAGCACAAGGCTCTTCTCGCAACCGACGCCAACAAGGCCCGGTTCGAGCGCGAGCGCGTGGCCATCGAAGCCCGCAACGAAAAAGCCAAGGCTGCCGCCGAAACCGACGGCAAGGCGATCGACGGCACGACCTACGTGCTGATCCGCCAGGCCGGCGAAACCGGCCAGCTCTACGGTTCGGTTGCAGCCCGCGACATCGCGGCCGCTGCTGCTGAAGCGGGTCACACCCACGTCGAGCGCAAGCACATCGTCCTCAACCAGCCGATCAAGACGATCGGCGTGCACGAGGTTACGATCCGCCTGCACCCGGAAGTGGCGCTGAAGATCACGCTCAACGTCGCACGCTCGCCCGACGAGGCCGCGCGTCAGGCGAAAGGTGAGAACGTCATCGCGACGGGCCAGGCCGCCGACAAGGCTGCCGACGATGAAGCCGCCAAGGAAATCGCTTCCGCGGCGCAAGCCGCCGGCTTTGACCGCGGACCAATCGACGGCTGATCGTTTCTCTCTTCGCATTGCATCAAGGGGAGCCCCAAAGGCTCCCCTTTTTGTTTGGCAGGGCTCACCGGCGTCAGAGACGCATCGAACAACGGCCTTAACCTGCTGGGTCAGACGACGAAATCCGCAGGTTAAGGACGCGCGCCGAAAGTTTTTTCAGAAAAAGATTCGCAAGCAGCTCAGAGGCTTGCACGACTTTCGCGGAAAATCCGCTCCGAAAAATCGTGCAACTTATCCTGCTGGGTCGGGACGCACTTATACTCACGCCCATCGTCCCCGCAGGAGGGCAGCCGGTACACCTGTTCAACGGCGCGGGAGCGGTGCGTTCGAGCGTGGAGCCCTTAGGGGGTCCTCAGCTCCCGCGTACGCCGTAGTCAAGCTCCGGCCAAGTGGGAGGGATATCCAGGGACTGCAGGGCTGAA
>JAUYPV010000067.1 GCA_030697555.1 Hyphomonadaceae bacterium | reverse complement strand
GGCACGAAGGTGGCCCCGGTGCCCTACAAGGAAGGCATGACGCGGCCGCATATCTCCTACGTGCCCTCGATCGCGCCGGGCGGCATGCTGTTCTACACGGGCGACAAGTTTCCGGGGTGGAAGCGCAATCTCTTCGTGGGCTCGATGCGGATGAGCAATTCACCGCGCACGGGGCATATCGAGCGCATCGTGTTCAACGAGAATTGGGAGGTGGTGCGCAGCGAGATGCTCCTGCTTGACCTCCACCAGCGCATCCGCGACATCGAGCAAAGCCCGGACGGGTATCTCTATGTCATCACCGACGAAGGCGCCGACAGCGTGCTGATGCGGTTGGAGCCGGGCGGGAAGTAGCCGGCGGCAAGCCTGAGCTCCGACCTCCTCAGGAGGATGGCTCGCTTGTCTCTTCCTCGAGCCATTTGGCATAGGCGGGGTCGATCATCGTCAGTTCGGTGGCGATGATGCACGGCACTTCGTACGGGTGTTCGGCCTTTGCGCGGGTGCTGAGTTTTTCGAACAGGTCGGCGCGGGTCTTGAGCAAGAGCGGGAATTCCGCCGCTTCCTCGACCTGGCCTTTCCAGCGGTAGATGCTTTCGATGGCTTCGCCGATGTTGGCGCAGGCGGCGAGGCGTTCGTCGATGCAGACGCGGGCGATGCGGCGGGCGGTCTGCCGGTCAGGACAGGTGATGAGGACGTCTATGAAGTTCATGGGCAAATGAGTCTCGAGGCGCCACCGGGTTTAGCAATGGCGCCTCGATCATAGCCTCGGCGTATCTCGAGGCTACTAGCTCGTTCGGTTAGGCGGTACGGCCGCGCTGGGCGGCCTTGCGGGCTTCGTCCAGGGCTTCGCCTTCGCCCTGAACCTGGCTGTCGTCGATGTCTTCGCCGCCAGAGGGCTGAACGGTTTTCCGGGCTTCAATTTCTCCGATAAGGATCGCGGCTTCGACCGGATCGGGCGGGAGTATGGGCCTCTTTTCCATGTCGAAATTCTCCATGGGTTGCAGGGGCGGAACGCAGTTGCACGGGTGTTGTTCCCGGAGTCCGGCGCAACGAAATTTCGCAAGAGAGGGGAATGCCGTGGGTGCGCGACCCGCACATGACATATGATCGCCGCCGGCCTGGGAGGGACGCCGCTTGCGGTGGATTTGGGACTATCTGACAGCGCCGGGCCGGTCGATGACCGGCTATGTTCTACGCCTCGCGCCGGTTCTGGCTGCAGGGTGGGCAGCGGCGTTCATCGCGGTCCAGCTGCCGGGCCTGCTCAGCATGTCCATGAAGATCGATGGGCCGCTCAACGTCGAGCTCATACGGCAGCCAGAGTTCTGGTTTCTGCTCCTGATCGTTGCCGGTTTCAACGCACTGCTCACGGCGGCGATGTGGCTCGTGCTGGCGCTGCTTCACCGGGCGACGCGAAACCGCTTCGTGACCGCGCTGGCGCCGAGCACCCTGGCAGGCGTCGTCGCGGGGGCGCTGATCGCGTCCGCCGGCGCACCGCCTCTTGTCACGGCTGCAGTCATGCTGCTGGTCGGATGGACCGCGTTCCTGATCGCTATCGCCATTGAAGTGGGATGGCTGAGTTCCGCCTTTCATGCGCTCGCGGCACCGAACCTGATCCTTGCCATGGGCGTCGTGCCGGTTATTCTGCTGGCGGCTTTAGCGCCGCTACGGCAGACCGAATGCGACGAGCGCCCGTCTCCCGAGCGTGAAAAGTGCATCTTCGACGAAGAGATGGCCCAGGCGATGTCGGACCGCTGGGCCAAGGCAATTCGCGAAGACGATTTCGACAGCATAGGTAGCGATGCCGCTTTCGATGACGTGACGCGCAGCAGCTTTGCCGCGTCCGGCAATCGAATACTCGACGAGCAGCGCAAGGGATGCGCGCTTTTGCCGTCGAGCCTGAGGTCGGAATGCGAGCGAGGCGCCGATATGGCTCGCGTGCGGCTGCCCGGTGCATGGGACGAGGTCAAGCGCCGGAAGGGCGGGTTGGCCGTGTCGCGCGAGCGCTAGGCTAACCCAGCATCAGCTCCAGCTGCACGTCCGCGCGCGCGTAGGGCGACGGGATGGGGTTGGCCAGCGGGCGGAAGCCAGCATCGTGGTAGAGCTTGAGCGCTGCGCCCAGAACGGAATTCGTTTCGATGTAGACGCGTTTCATGCCCATGGCGCGGGCGCCTTCGATGGCGGCGGCGACGAGCATCCGCCCTGCCCCCTTGCCCTGCGCCTGCGGGCGCACGCCCATCTTGGCGAGTTCGACAGAGCCATCGTCCATGAGCATCAGGGCCACGGCGCCGACGGGCGTGTCGCCATCGATGGCGAGGAAGATCGCGCCGCCGGGATCGAGAATGTATTTATGCGGGTTGCCGAGGACTTCGCGGTCCTTCGCCTCGACGACGAAGAACCGGTCTATCCATTCGAGGTTGATGTCGCGGAAGGCTGCTTCGTCACCCGCTTGAAAGGCCCGGACGACGACCGGCATTTAGAACTTCACGGTCGGCGCGACGTTGAGCTGCGCGCGTTCCGTCTCGCCGACGTCGAAGAATTCGCGGGCCGTGAAGCCGGCGCCGCCGGCGATCATCGCGGCGGGGAATTGCTGGATGGCCGTGTTGTAATCGCCGACGGCCGAGTTGTAGAAGCGGCGCGAGGCGGCGACCTTGTCCTCGATCGAGGACAGTTCGGTCTGGAGCTGGACGAAGTTTTGGCTCGCCTTCAGGTCCGGATAGGCTTCAGCCAGCGCGAACATCTTGCCGAGGGCGCCGGTGAGCACGCCTTCGGCGGCGCCAATGGCGGCGGGTCCCTGGGCGTTGGCGGCGGCGTTGCGGGCGGCGATGACGGCATCGAGCGTCGTCTTCTCGTGCGCGGCATAGCCCTTCACGGTTTCGACGAGGTTAGGGATCAGTTCGCGGCGCAGCTTGAGCTGGACGTCGATGCCGGAGAAGGCCTCGTTGACGGTCTGCCGCTTGGCGACAAGGCCGTTGTAGATCGCGATGATCCAGATGATCACAAGGGCGATTACGCCCAGAACGATATAGACCGGCAGCATTTCCATGACCCGCGCCCTCTTTTCTAGTCCGCCCTGCCGATTCCCGGCGCTGATACACTTTACAGGGTGTGGCCAGCGAATCCAGTGGCGGCGCTTTGCGGGCGCGGGGCGAGGCACTAGGGTGCATGCCAGTAGAGCAAGGTTGAAGAACTCATGAGCAAGTCTGGGGGCCAGCTCGGCCGGTCGGCCATCGTTGTAGGCGCGGGAATCGGCGGACTTGCCGCTGCGGCGGCGCTAGCGGGGAAGTTCGGGACGGTGACCATGCTGGACCGCGACTCGCTGCCCGAGGGCGCAAGCTGGCGCATGGGCGCCGGCCAAGGCGCGCACGTGCACCAGCTTCTGAAAGCAGGCGAGCAGAGCCTGGAGCGGCTGCTGCCGGGAATCACCGAGGATTTCTATCGCGCGGGGGCGGTCGACATGCGGGTCGGGCGTGATGTGAAGGTGTTCGATTTCGGCGGCTGGATGGATGAATGCGACGTGGGGTTCAGCGTCACGAGCCTGTCGCGGCCGGCCTATGAGAGCATCCTGCGCAGGCGCGTGGCGGCTCTGCCGGGCGTGACGATCAGGGGCGAGACGGACGTGCGGCGCTTCACGGTCGAAGGCGGCAGGTGCACCGGCGTCGAGCTGTCGGACGGGATGGTGCTTACGGCCGATCTGGTGGTCGATTCGTCGGGCATGACCGGGCCGCTGATGCGGCAGCTTGTCGAGGACGGGCATGCCGAATACGAGAGCGAGCATATCAGGATCAACGTCGCTTACACGACGGCGCGGTTCCGGAAGCCGGAGAAGTATCGCGACGAGAAGATCGGGTTCTTCTTCCTGCCTGCCCCACCGGAGAAGCATTTCGGCTTCATCCTTCCGATCGAGAATGACGAGTGGATCATCTCGCTGGGCACACGGGGCCACGATGCTCCGCCGCGCGATGTGGCGGCGCTGAAAGAGTATGCGTCGAAGCTGCCCGACCCGGCGGTGTATGACCGCATCAAGGATGCCGAAGCGGTGTCGGAGCTCAAGACCTTCAGGAAAGGGACCGCGACCCGGCGCAAGATCTGGGAAGCCCCGAAATGGCCCAAGCGACTGCTGCCTGCCGGCGACGCGCTGAGCAGCGTCAATCCGACCTATGGCCAGGGCATGACGGTGACGGCGTGCGCGGCCGATGCGCTGTCTGGGCTGCTTTCGAAGCGGGCCGAAACAGGCGCGGGGCTGGACGGGCTGGAGAAGGAATATCTGACAGCGGCGGCGGCATTCGCGGCGCGGGCGTGGGGCCTCTCGGTCAACTCCGACTATGTCTATCCGGAGACCGAGGGCGAACGTCCGTCGAACTTCGCCATGAGCCGCGCGGTGGCGGCGACGCTGCGCAAGCTGGCGGACGAGGACATGGACTTCCGCGTGCTGCGCTACCGGCTGGTGCACATGGTGGACCCGGACAATGTGCTGAGCGAGGGCCCGCTGGCGATCCGGTTCTTCACCGCACTGCAGGGGTCGATGGCATCGTGACAATTGTTCTGCGTGCGGCGACGCTCGCCGACATACCGCGCATGCACCAGATCGAGGATGACGCCGGCGAACTGTTCGCCGGACTCGGGCTGATCGACATCGAGGATATGGCGCTGGTGAGCATCGGCGATCATGGCCACGCGATCGACGCGGGGCTTTCGTTGATCGCGGAGGTTGATGGGCGCGCGGCCGGGTTTGCGATCGGCGCGCGACATGGCGAGGACGTCTACCTGCACGAGCTTGATGTGGACCGCGCTTACCAGAAGCAGGGCGTGGGCGCCGCGCTGGTAACGGCGTTTGTCGATCTGGCGCGGAGGCAGGGTGCGGGGGCGGTCTATCTCTCGACGTTCCGCGACCCGCCGTGGAATGCGCCATTCTATCGCAAGCTCGGCTTTCGCGATGTGGCGCGCGGCGACTACTTGCCGTGGATGATCGCGATCGAGACCGAGCAGGCGAAGTTCCTGGACATCGCGACGCGGGTGTTCATGCGGGTGGAGGTCTGAAGCCCCGTTGTCATAACTACGGCGACGCCGTATATAGCGTCCCGGGGGTTCTGAATGCATGCCGTCATCGAGACGCACGTCTATCTAAGGGCGGCCGAACGCGAAGGCATGACCGAGGAAGAAAAGGTGTTAGCCGTCGACACGATCGCACGCGATCCGATGGCGGGTGACCTGATCGTCGGCGGCGGAGGATGCCGCAAGATCAGGATCGCCGGCAAATCGGGCGGATATCGGATCGTTACCTACTACGCGGAAAAGGATGTTCCGGTCTTTCTTGTTTCGGTTCTGTCTAAGGGATCCAGGGGCAATTTCTCGAAGGCCGAGCGAAACGCGATGGCCGTAGCGGCCAAGAGTCTCGCGGAAGGAATTGCATGAGCAGGAAGAGCGCAAAACGCAAAGGCACGATCGGCAAGGATGCCCAGCGCATCATTGACGGCCTCAACGAGGCGCTTGCGATCGTGGAAGGCAGAGCCGATCCGAAGACGTATCGGGTGCATGTTCCCGTCGATGTGGATGTCGAGAAGATCCGGAAAAAGCTAAAACTGACGCAGGCGCAGTTTGCATTCCGCTACGGCTTCTCGGTCGGCGCCATTCGTGACTGGGAGCAGAAGCGCAAGGAGCCAGAAGCGAGCGCCCGAATGTTTCTCAAGGTGATCGAGAAGCGGCCAGACGTGGTGGCGGAGGTGCTGGGAAAATAGGCCGTGTATGTTCGCTTTGTCCTTCCGACGAAGACTGCGCCCGCCGGACGCCGAGAGGGAATATTCAGGGCAGCCTATGCGCTGAAAAATAACCCCGAACTCGGCGGAGAAGAACTAGACAGGCTTGCCGCGGCACTCACATGGCTCGACGCAAACCTGCCCGAACCGCCGCGTTTCAACCGGACAAAATCCAAAGGCGCATATCGGCGCGAAACGGTGGGACTTTCCTGGTTCAAGGACACAGCGCACGAGACAATCGCGCACGTTCGCACGGTGATCAGGATATTGGAGGCCAGAGGCCAGCCCGTATCTATGATCACTACCGTCCGACCAGGCTATGTTGTCTACGAGGACGACTATCAGGTCGTCGCCGAGCCATTCGCCGATGCCGAATGCTGAAGTCTAGCCCCTGAACTTCCCGTTCTTGTTGAAGCCGCGCGGCGCGAGTCTTCCAGATTGAGCGCGTTTGCCGATCCAGTCTTTCCAGTCTTCCGATTGCTGCTGGCGGCCGCCCGAGTCGATCCACGAGAAGCCCTCGGACTTGTTGAAGGTCTTGAGGTCGACGAGGCCGCCGTCCTTGAAGGACTGGATCTTTACGCCCTTGCCGCGCGCCATCTCGGGCAGTTCGTCGGTCTTGAAGATGACCATCTTGCGGTTGTCGCCGATGGAGGCGGTCATGTCGCCTTCGACCCTGGCGCAGGCGATGAGTTCCTCGTCGCCGACGTTGAGGATGATCTTGCCCTTGCGCGTCGATGAGACGAGTTCGGCGTCGGGCACGATGAAGCCGTAGCCTTTCGAAGACGCGACGATGCGGCGGGCTTTGTCCTGCGGCACGAACATCGAGACGATGGTTTCGGCTTCCGGCACTTCGAGGTTGAGGCGGATCGGTTCGCCATGGCCCCTGCCCCCGGGTAGCTTGTCGGCGCCGAGCGTAAAGGCGCGGCCGCCGGAGGCCATCAGGATCACCTTGTCGGTGGTCTGGCATTCCAGGATGAGCGCGAGTTCGTCGCCTTCCTTGAATTTCACCTGGTCGAGTTTCTGGTTGTGGCCTTTCAAGCCGCGGATCCAGCCCATCGTGGAGAGGACCACCGTGACCGGCTCCTTGACGATGAGGGCTTCGAGGGCGGCTTCGGTGTCGATCTCCTTCGCCACTTCGAAATTGGAGCGGCGCTTGCCGAGTTTCTTCGACGGATCAAAGACCTCGCGGGCGGCCTTCAACTGGCGCTTCACCTCGGTCCACTGGCGGCCGGTGGAGCCGAGAAGCTGTTCGATCTCGCGTTTCTCTTCCGACAATTCCTTGTGCTCGCGCTTGATCTCGATCTCTTCGAGCTTGCGCAACGCACGCAGGCGCATGTTGAGGATGGCTTCGACCTGTATCTCGGACAGGCGGAAGCGCTTCATCATCACGGCTTTCGGATCATCCTCGTAGCGGATGATCCGGATGACTTCGTCGATGTTCAGGTAGGCCTTGAGCAAGCCGTCTAGGACTTCGAGGCGGTGTTCGATCTTGCCGAGGCGGTGCTTGTTGCGGCGGACGATCACCTCGCGGCGGTGATCGAGATAGCAGGTGAGCATCTCCTTGAGGCCCATCACCTTGGGCACGCCATGGTCAAGGACGTTCATGTTGACGGGGAAGCGCGTCTCCAGCTCGCACTGCTTGAACAGGCTGGCCATGAAGACTTCCGGATCGACCGTGCGCGACTTGGGCATGAGGACCATGCGGACGTCTTCGGTCGACTCGTCCATCGCGTCTTCGAGCAGCGGCGCCTTCTTGGTCTCGATCAGTTCGGCGAGGCGCTCCATCAGCTTGGACTTCTGCACCTGGTATGGGATCTCGGTGACGATGATGCGCCACATGCCGCGGCCGAGGTCTTCCTTGCGCCAGCGCGCCTGCACGCGGACGCCGCCGCGGCCCGTGGCGTAGACTTCGCGCAGGCCTTCCTTTGTTTCGACAATGACGCCACCGGTCGGGAAGTCGGGGCCGGGCATGATCTTCATGAGATCGTCGACGCTGGCCTTCGGATGATCGAGCAGGTGGATCGCGGCGTCGATGCACTCGGCCGGATTATGCGGCGGGATGGACGTCGCCATGCCGACGGCGATGCCGGACGAACCGTTGGCGAGCAGGTTCGGGAAGCCCGCCGCGAGAACCACCGGCTCTCTGTGCTGGCCATCGTAGGTGTCGCGGAAATCGACGGCGTCGTCGTCGAGACCTTCGAGCAGCAGCATAGCCGCGGGCGTGAGGCGCGCTTCGGTGTAGCGGAAGGCGGCGGGCGCATCGCCATCGATGTTGCCGAAGTTGCCCTGGCCATCGACCAGCGGCGTGCGCGTGGCGAAGTTCTGCGCGAGGCGCACCATCGCGTCGTAGATCGATTGGTCGCCGTGCGGGTGGTACTTACCGATGACTTCGCCGACCACGGTGGCGGACTTACGGAACGAGCCGGTTGGGTTGAGGCCGAGCTGGGCCATCGAGTAGAGGACGCGGCGGTGGACGGGCTTCAGGCCGTCTCGGACATCCGGCAGCGCGCGCGCCGTGATGGTGGACATGGCGTAGGCGAGGTAGCGCTTGGACAGCGCTTCCGACATCGGTTCATCGATGATCTCGCCGCCATTATCCGGCGGATCGAGTGTCGTGTTCTTGGCCATGCACTAACCCTTTTGGGCCGTCGAATCAGGGGCTGAGAGTCGCCCTGACCGCTCCAGCCGGTCAATCATCAGGTAGCGCGCTTCGGGCACGGGCTTGTTGAGATCGGCAAATAGCCGCTCGCCGAGGAAATGTCCGGTCAGCCGGAAGCCATTGTGGATATCTACCGGCGTGGCCGGTTGTCGCGGATCGGTCAGGAATCCCGGCAGCGGCAAGAGCCGGTCGAGATAGTCGCCGGCTTCCGAGCCGCGCACGGCGCGCCCCGATTTGGGGCTCACATGGGTCAGACCGTCATTGGCGCCGGAGACGGCGCAGCGCGACAGGTCGATGCCGTAGCCGAGCATGGTGAGGAGGCCGAGCTCCCAGCGGACGAACAGCGCCGGCCAGACATCATTGTTGTCCAGCGAGTCCAGCAGGGTTTCGGCGGCGTCGTAGAGGGCGGGCTTGGCTTCGCCTTCCGGCAGGGCGGCGGCGAGAAGTTCGGCAAGAGCCGAGAGCCCCGCCAGCGCCTCGCCGTCGGCCATATGGACGGCAGCGCGCTCGCGTTCGGTTTCGGCGATAGCGAAGAAGCCGAGATTGTCGTCGGTGCGCGCCTTCCACGTAACGGAGAGCGTGTTGCCGGCCTGCATGGGCGCTCTCTTCGTTCGTGACGCCCCTCCGTAGACAAGGCCGCGCCGCCTGCCCTGTCCGCGCGCGAAGACTTCCAGGATCGCCCCGGTCTCCCCGAAGCGCCTGAGCCCCAGCGAGATCGCCTGATCACTCCACTCGGCCATGGGGGATGGCATAGGCCCGCAGCGCCGGAACGCAAGCGGCTGGCTGAGGTCTAGGAATCCCCGGTGGGGGCTGTTTCGCCGGCGCCACTTGAAACCGGCAGCAGGCCGCTGCCACCCAGCACGATCGTCGGCGCAGGTTTGCCGGGTCCGCCGGCGAGCGACTGCAGGAGCCGGAGGTTCATCAGCTCCGGATTGCCCTTGAGCATGCGCGCCGCATTGGCAAGGGAGCGGAGCGAAGCCTGTTCGCCGCGCGCGCGTTCGAGAGCGGCCTGGCCGTCCTTCTGAGCTTTCCAGATGTCGGCGAAGGCCTGGCGTGCGGGACCGGCGATCGCGAGGTCGCGAAGCTCGACGGCCAGCAATTCGATGCCGAGCGTGCGGATGCCAGGAGCGATGGCTTCTGCAAAGCCCACCATGACCCGATCGCGATCGGCCATGAGTTCATCGAGCGTCGTGAGCGCGATGCGCTTGCGGAGTTCGAGCTGAATCCCCTCATACATCTTCGTGGAGGGATAGGCGTGAGCAGTGCGGTGTAGCTTCGCATCGGCGACGCGATAGCGCGCGATAAGGGAGGCCTTCACGGGAAGCAGATCTCGCGTGAGCACCTCCTGTCCGTTGATCTGGAGCGATTGTTCACGGGTATCGACGAGTTCGATGCGGTCGGTCGTCAGCCAGGTGGAATACTGGCCTGGCTTCAGGACCTCAGAGACGACGCCCTTGTGAATGCGCAGGCCGACCTGGGTCTCGTCGACGATGACTCTCGCCGACCGGACATCCCGCATGATGCGGCCGGTTGCGAGGACGGCAATGATTGCAACGGCTGCCGCGACAAGCAGCACGACCGTTTCGTAGGAGTCCCAATCTGTCATCTTCCCCACACCTGCTTGCGTTCGCAGAGACCTTCGCTTTCCGCGGGACCGGCGCGGGGGTTCTTCACCCGCAGGGCGCAGATCCGGCTGCCCGAAGGCTGGAAAGCGAAGGTCCCCTATTCAACCATGACGAGCGGGATTCGAACCCGAAGCCATGCAAACGGAGCCTGCGGGTCGCTACGCTTCCCCGGCCCTCTCACATGGCGCAGGCATCCTATGTCCGAGCTGAAACACAGGGAAGTGGTCAGAGCGCCGGGCCGCCATCGACCTCGAGTTCGATTTCGAACTCGTGTTCCTCGTGCATGCCGCAGTAGAGGCGCGGGCGGCCGTTGACGGTGCCGGCGGTGTGGCGGTCGCGGGCCGCCCAGGCAAGGATGGCGTTGTCGAGACGGGCGAAGCCGCTGGAGATGATGACCTGCACGTTTTCGACCTCGCCTTCGGCTGTGACGCAGTAGGTGATCGTCACCTTGCCCTGCTCGCGGCAACGCGTGGAGGCTGAGGGGTAGCCCGGCATGGCGCCGAGAAGACGTCTGGGCTCAACAATGGTTGCGCCTACGGGCGGCCGCGGCACAAAGCCGGGTGTCGGTAGGGATGGTTTGTAGAGCGTTTCGGTGGGGGCAGGACAACCTGAGGGCGCTGCGCGAGGCGTGCCTGCGCCCTGCTGCGCGGCGGCGAGCGGAGCCGCAGGCATCGCGCAGGCGGCGAAGATGCAGGCGGCAAGGTGGGCGATGCGGAGCGTCATGCTGGTCACCCCAAGTGATGTCAGACTCTAACGCGTTGCGGCGAGATCGCGCAATGCGCGCGAGGTTGACGAAGCAGAGAGGCTGTTTCAGATCGTGTGTGAGAGGACGACCTCTCCCATCTGGGCGATCATTCGGGACGGCCCGATCTTGAAGGAGGGCCGCATGGCCTGGGTGTATCTGGGTATCGCAGGTCTTTTGGAAATCGCCTGGGCGTATGCACTGAAGCAGTCCGAGGGGCTGTCGAAGCCGGTAGAGGCCACGATCGCGATCGTTGCAATGATCGCGAGTTTCAGCGTGCTGGCGCTGGCGATGAAGTCGCTGCCACTGGGAACGGCCTACACGATCTGGACCGGCATCGGCGCGATCGGCGCATTCTTGATCGGCGTGATGGTGCTGGGTGAGGCGGCGACGCCGCTGCGCATCGGATCGGCGGCGCTGATTCTGGCGGGCATCATCGGGCTGAAGCTGGCGTCGAACTAAAGACCGCGTGCAGTTGATGCGGGCGCTGGGCCGTAGGACGGTCGTCGTCGCTCGCGCTGTCCCGATGCGACAGGAGACCAGATGTCGTCGCTCTCGAATTTTCAGATCACCAAACGCTGGCCGCCGAAGTATCCGGACCGGCTGCAGCTCTATTCGCTGCCGACGCCGAACGGCGTGAAGGTATCGATCATGCTGGAAGAGACCGGCCTGCCCTACGAGGCGCACCGGGTCGATTTCGACAAGAAGGACCAGAAGACGCCGGAGTTCATGTCGCTGAATCCCAATGGGAGGATCCCGGCGATCATCGATCCGGACGGCCAGGGCGGGGTGGTCGTGCCGTTGTTCGAATCCGGCGCGATCCTGCAATACCTGGCCGACAAGACCGGCAAGCTGATTCCCGCCGATCCCGCGCGCCGCTGGGAGACGATCCAGTGGCTCCACTGGCAGATGTCGGCGGTGGGGCCGATGTTTGGGCAGGTGGGATACTTCAACAAGTTCGCCGGCAAGGAGATCGCGGACAAGAGGCCGCTGCAGCACTATGCCGCGCAATCGAAGAGCCTGCTGGACCTCATGGACGCCCGGCTGGAGGCGCGCACGTGGATGATGGGCGAGGATTTCACGATTGCCGACATTTCCCTGCTGGGCTGGGTGCGCAATCTGATCGGCTATTACGAAGCGCGCGGCCTTGTGGCGTTCGATACGCTGAAGCGCGTGCCGGATTGGCTTGAGCGAAGCATGGCGCGGCCGGCGGTAAAGCGCGGGCTCGCAATTCCGGCGAAGGCCTAGGGCAAAAGAAAAGCGGCGGGAGAAACTCCCGCCGCAATCACAATCTGATCAAGTCACTTAGAGGTTGGCCTGGTGGCGCAGCTGCATCGCGCCGACGGCGGCGGTGATGCTGAGCCCGTTATTGCCTTCAACCGAGATCGGCTGAAGCGTGATGGACTTGTCGAGGCCGCCAACCAGAATGTTTAGGTTGCCGCCCACTACAGCCGTCGCGCCGGCGGTGACGCCGCCATAGGTGCCTTCAAGCGCGTCTTCCTTCAGGTCTTTCGACGGGGCGACGACGGCCCAGATCATCGTTCCGCCTTTGGTGTAGCCGATGTCGACGCCGAGCTTTGTGATGTCGCCGGTGTAGTGCGACTCCTTGCCGTTCACGGACTTCAGCGTGCAGCTGAGATCCTTCTGGGAGCCGATGATGTAGCCCCAGCCACTTTCGACGGCGCAGGTCAGTGTGCCCACCTTGACGCCCGCAGCGTTCGCGGGCGCAGCCATCAGTCCGGCAGCCGCTAGCGCGGCAGCAATCGTAATTCCAAGCTTCTTCGACATTAGAGGCCTCCTTCGGATCCTGCACGAACGCGTGCGTTGTCGAGAACAAGACCGAACCTGATTCAGGTCAGGTCCGATCGCTCGGGGAGGCAACGTGGGGATGGAGGCGTCGTTCCCGCTCATGACAGAGCCGTAAGCAGCCGCTCACGATTTCATTGTGGCATGGGCTCCGCATTGCGCGAGCAGGCTTTTGTTCCAGCAGTAACTGAACGCACTGACTAGCTGGGGAGTTCACGCAACACGTAATCGACTTTCGACCCTTGCGCGGTGAAGGCGCATTTCACCCAGCGGCCGGATGCGTCGTACCAGAAGTTGGCTTCGATCTCGGACTTCACATTGTAGCGGCGCGCTTCGATTGTCCCTGCCCCGACCTTCACCTGCTCGATGCCCATGTCGGTGATTTTCATCGGCAGCATCGCGCCGGTCTCGGTCGAGAACATCGCGGCCTGTTTCATCTCGGCGGCGTTCCAGTGCGTCGACGGAATGACGACGCCGGAGAGAAGTCCCTTGAAGGCCGCGCCCGCGACGATGAGGCCGCCTTCGGTGGCCTGCGCGGCGAGTTGCTTCCACCTACCGTCCTTCTTCGTCTTCGCGGCGACCGACATGAGACGGCTGGCGGAATAGCGCTCGGTAACATCGTGCACGTAGTGGAAGACGGTGAGCGGACCGATGTTCACTTTCAGGTTGATGTCGCTGTCGACGGTCAGGTCGTCGCCGGTCTGTTTGAAGACCACGACATGGCTGCCGAACTTCGAGCCATCCCTGAAGACATCGAAGACCAGCTTGTCGCCGTCGGACGGTTTCCAGTCCTGTGCGTGTGCGGGCGTGCTGAAGAGTGCGAAGGCGGCCAGCACCGATCCGAAGATGGCGCGCGGGCGCATCAGGACACCTGCCTGGGCTTCGAGTCACCCAGGCCGAATAGGCCGAGGAAGCCCTGCAGCGGCCGGCCGGCTTCGGTGGCAAGCAGGCAGACGCACGGCTTGTCGCCTTCGGCGCGCGGCTGGTGCTTGAGGCCGGGCTCCGCGAAGGCGATGTCGCCACGCTCATACGCGCCAAACTCGTCGGCGTAGGCGCCCAAGAGAACGACCGTCACATCGCGGCGGCCGTGGAGATGGGACGGCGCGCGTTCGCTGGGATCGAGGCGAAGAAGACTGGCCGTCGGAATGCTGGTCGGCAGGGTCTTCACGCCGAAGATGTCCTTGCGCCAGTTCAGGGCGAGGAGATCGCGGTTGAGATAAGGATCCAGGAGGGAAGAGCGGTTGCCGCTCGCCTCCTGCGAACCCAACCGCGGCGTGTCGAAATAGCGGGTAGGCAGCGGCCCGATTCGTTCCAGGATGGCGCCGCCGACGGCTTCCAGAACGTGGGCATTCCTGCCCCCCTCCGGCGACAAGGCGCGGTGGAGGTCGGCGGCCAGTCTTTCTGCTGGCGTCAGAACGCCTGCCGCATAATCGAGCATGAAGGCCGCGTAGGCGTTGTCGTGAAGGGTCATGCAAGGCCCTGTGGACGGGAACTATCGGGGAATACGCTGCTTTTCGGGCAACGGATCATTTAGGGGATGGCCGGGCTTGGCGGTTGATCGGCTCGCGTAATCTCCTTAGGTCATAAGCCTTGCCGGCGAAGGGCCCTCCAATGCGCAAATATGACAACGTCATCGACGCGATCGGCAACACGCCCCTGATCCGGTTGAGGAAGGCTTCCGAGCTGACTGGGGCGAACATCTATGGCAAGGCGGAATTCCTGAACCCCGGCCAGTCGGTGAAGGACCGGGCGGCGCTGGGCATGATCCGGGATGCGGAGAAGTCCGGCCGACTGAAGCCCGGCGGCGTGATCGTGGAAGGCACTGCCGGCAATACGGGCATTGGCCTGGCTGTGGTCGGCAATGCACTGGGCTATCGGACAGTCATCGTGATGCAGCGCACACAGAGCCAGGAGAAGAAGGACGCCGTCCGCAGCCTCGGCGCCAAACTCGTGGAGGTGGATGCGGTCCCCTACGCCAACCCGAACCACTACGTGAAATACTCACAGCGGCTCGCCGACGAAATGGCCAAGACGGAGGCCAAGGGCGCGATCTGGGCCAACCAGTTCGACAACGTCGCGAACCGCCGCGCGCACTATGAGACGACCGGCCCGGAGATCTGGGAGCAGACCGGCGGCAAGGTCGACGGCTTTATCTGTTCGGTGGGCTCGGGCGGGACGCTGGGCGGCGTCTCGATGGCGCTGAAGGAACGCAGCAAGAAGGTGCGCATCGGCATAGCCGATCCCGGTGGGGCTTCCCTCTTCTCCTACTACACAAGCGGTGAGCTGAAGGCCGAAGGTACGTCGGTTACCGAGGGCATCGGCCAGTCGCGCATCACGGCAAATCTTGAAGGCGTTCAGGTCGACGATGCGTGGCGGATCGACGATGCGGATGCGCTGCGCGTGCTGTTCGACCTGACCCAGCACGAAGGCATGTGCCTAGGCGGCTCGTCGGGCATCAACGTCGCTGGCGCGATGGAGATGGCGAAGAAGCTGGGCGAGGGGTCGACGGTGGTGACGGTGCTTGCCGACTACGGCAATCGCTACCTGTCGAAGCTCTACAATGGCGCATGGCTCAAGGAAAAAGGCCTGCCGACGCCAAGCTGGTATGAGGGCTGAGGCTTAGCCGGCGAACCGGCGCCTAGCCGAAGAGGCGCATGGCCAGGTAGGCGATGCCGCCCCAGAACGCGGCGCAGAACACGATCACGAACAGAGTGACTTTCCAGGCCGCGTAACGCGTCTCGTCAGCCAGCGGGTCGGACGGGTCCAACCGCAATTCGCGGCGGGCGCCACGCGACCGATCCGGCGCACGGCCAAGCTCATCGACGCGGGCGGCCGTGGCGTGCGAGGAATGGTTGGCTGACAAAAACCCTCCGGTCGGGAATATGGGCGCGTGGCTCATTTCGCGGCTTCCAGACTAGCTGGGGAGAGTCGATCCCGCCCCTTAACAATCGGTCAACCGCCGTCGCCAGACCGCTTCACGTGACAGGAAGTTCATGGTTCACGTCACGATCCGGCGCGAGTCCGGTAGTCCGACGCAACCAACGTACGCTGGACACACGAGTTCCCTCGCTTGCTGCGAGTTAATCAGGGGATTCCGGTTTTCCCGACGGACGGGATCAGTAGGCGCCGCGGCCGAAGAGAACCACGGGGATGGCGCGCATGAGGATCGAGAAATCCATCCAGATGCTCCAGTCCTTCACATACTTCACGTCCAGCTTGATGCGCTCCGGATAGGTGAGCTTGTTGCGGCCGGAAACCTGCCAGAGGCCAAGCACGCCCGGACGGACGGCGATGTAGAAGTCGTATTCAGCGCCGTAGCGATGAACTTCAGCTGACGTGACCGGGCGCGGGCCGATCACCGACATCTCGCCGCGCACGATGTTGAGGAGCTGCGGCAGCTCGTCGAGGCTGGACTTGCGCAGCACACGGCCGAGGACAGTGATGCGGGGATCGTTCCTCAGCTTCTGGAATTTCGCCCATTCCGCGGCCGCTTCTGGATCGCTGGCAAGGAGCTGATCGAGGCGCGCCTGCGCATCTGTGCGCATCGTGCGGAACTTGTAGACGGTGAAGGTGCGGCCGTCCTTGCCGACGCGAAGCTGAGTGAACAGCGCCGGGCCTGGATCGAAAATCTTGAGCAGGCCGTAGATCACGACCAGCAGCGGAGAGCCGAAGATCACGACAGGAATCGTGAGCAGGAGGTCCATGGCGCGCTTGAAGCCGCTGGAATGGACCTTGAAGATTTGTGCGGTGTTCGTATCCGCCCACGACCCGAAACGGCCGGCTTCTACGCCGCTACCATTCTTCATAACAAACTACCCCTGCCCGACCGGCCGTCGGACACCGTTTACGCAATACCCGGACCAGTGATTCAGCACTGACCCCTCGGGAGCCCACCCCCTCCATGAAGGGGGCCCAATAGGAACTGCCCACCCCGATTCGCCCGCTACCCTGTGGTGGTAAGCGAACTCCTCGGCGCCTTTTCGCGGCGCGCGGGAAATGACAGCTCGTTAACTGACAGAACTCCGATATTGCAGTGCAGCCAAGCGGGTTCGCCCAACGCGCGAAACCATAAAAACCAACTCATCGGCGGGGTCGTCGGTCATCCGGATGTCACGATTCAGAACAAGTTTGTTGCGCTGCACAAGCACCTACAATTCACAGGCGAGCGCCGCTCTCCTGGCGCCCCCGGACCGCCTTCTGCTCGCGCGGCAGCCAGCCTGCAGCCTCGCCGCGAAACTCACATGTCGTTCGTCTTGCGCCCGCCCGGGGGTCTGGCTAGGTGGACCCTCGTCAGAAACCGCTCGTCGAAGGGAATCCAGGTCACGATGGTCGCGCGTTTCACGCCTGAAAAGCCGATTGTCACCGCCGAGTGGCTGAAGTCGCATCTGACCGCGCCGGATGTGCGCGTGCTCGACTGCACGACCTACATGCCGGGATCGGCGAAGACAGGCCGACAGGCCTATGAGGCGCACCACATTCCGGGGGCGCGCTTCTTCGACATCGAGGACATCGCCGACACCGACAGTCCCTTCCCCCACATGCTCCCGCTGCCGGAGAAGTTCTCCTCGCGCGTCCGCAAGCTAGGGCTTGGCGATGGGCACCGGGTGATCTGCTACGACCAGAACAACTATCTCGCCGCGCCGCGCGTGTGGTGGATGTTCCGCGCCATGGGCCATGGCGACGTCGCCGTGCTGGATGGTGGGTTCGAGGCCTGGCGCCGGGCGGGCGGAGCGGTAGAGGACCTGCCGCCGCATTTCATCGCCGACCGGCACTTCACCGTGCGTCCCCGCCGCGACCTGGTGCGCGATGTCGATCAGGTGAAGCAGGCCTTTGCGTCGGCCTCAGCGCAGGTGGTGGATGCACGCGCAGCCGCGCGCTTCACCGGACAGGCGGACGAGCCGCGGCCCGGCCTGCGCAAGGGCCATATGCCGGGTTCGATCAACGTGCCCTACACCGACATGATCGCCGCCAACGGCCATCTCAAGTCCGAGGCCGAAATCCGGGCCGTGTTCGAGAAGGCCGGCGTCGACCTGTCGAAGCCCATTATCAATACCTGCGGTTCAGGCGTGACGGCGGCCGTGCTGGCGCTGGCGCAGTCGATCGCGGGCCATGACGATGCGGCGATCTACGATGCGTCGTGGTGCGAATGGGGCGCCCCTGCGACCGCAACGCCTGTCGAGACCGGGTGAGCCCATGGCTTCGGGTCCGCGCAAGCCGGGCAAGCAGAAGCTCTCAACGCGCATCGCCCATGCAGGGCGCGACCGCAAGCTGACGCAGGGCGGCGTTAACCCCGTCGTTCAACGCGCCTCCACCGTCATCGTCGAAAGCGCTGCCAAGCTGTTCGAGCCGGGCGGTTGGACCTATGGCCGCCATGGAACGGCGACGCATGAAGCGCTGAAACAGGCGCTGGTCGAGGTGGAGGATGCGCGGCATTGCGCTCTGGCGGCGTCGGGGCTGCTGGCGTGCACCGTGCCGTTCTTCGCCCTTGCCTCTTCCGGCTCGCATGTGCTGGTCGGCGACAATGTCTACGGGCCGACGCGGCGCTTCTGCGACCGCAGCCTCAAGCGTTGGGGCTGCGAGATCGAGTATTTTGACACGACGATCGGCGCCGGGGTCGCCAAGCTGATCCGGCCGACCACCAGGCTGATCTTCGTCGAAAGCCCAGGCTCGATGACGTTCGAGATCGCGGATGCGCCGGCCATTGCGACGGCGGCCAAGGCGGCGGGTGTCGTAACCGTGATGGACAATACGTGGAGCGCGGGCGTGTTCTACAAGCCGCTGGCGCTCGGCTTCGATCTCTCGGTGCAGGCCAACACCAAATACATCAGCGGCGGCGCCGATGTGATCAACGGCTCGATCCTCACCAACCGCGAGGACCTGATCACGAAGCTGAAAGAGAGCATCGCCGATCTCGGCATCAACGTGGCGCCCGACGACGCGTATCTTGTGCTGCGAGGCCTGCGCACTCTGGAGACGCGGATGGAGCGCCATCAGGCGTCGGGGCTGGAGGTTGCCCGCTGGCTGAAAACCCGGCCGGAGGTGCAGAGGGTTCTTCACCCGGCGCTTGAAGACGATCCGGGGCACGCGCTGTGGAAGCGCGATTTCACCGGAGCCAGCGGGCTGTTCGGCATCGTGCTGAAGCCTGCCTCGACCAAACAGGTGCACGCTTTCCTCGACGCGCTGGAACTGTTCGGGCTTGGCTTCAGCTATGGCGGCTTCGAGAGCCTCGCCATTCATTGCGACCCACAACTCAAGCGCACGGCGACGAAACCGGCTTTCGGCGGGCCGCTGATCCGGCTGAGCGTTGGACTGGAAGATCCAGCGGACCTGATCGCCGATCTGGAGCAGGCGCTCGCCGCGCTCGGCTAGCTTTAAACGAAAACGGCCCGCACCCGAAGATGCGAGCCGCCTGCCCGCCCAGACTCGATCTGGATCTCAGTGTTCGTGATAGTACTTCGCGTACGCCTTGTAGTTGGCGCTCGTGTAGGCGTGGTGCGAGCGTTTGCGCAGGTCGACGAAGGTGAGCACGACGCCGGCAACGTTGGCGTGGAAGTCGCGCAGGATCTTCATCGTCTCGCGCAGCGTACCGCGGTTGGTCTTGCGCCAGCGCGTGGCGACGACGACCTGGTCGACCTTCGAGGTTACGACGCGGGTTTCCGCCATCAGAAGGATCGGGCCCGTGTCGATGATGATCAGGTCGTAGGTCTGCTGCAGCATGTTGAGCAGCGCATCGAAGGCGCGGCTGCCGAACACGTCGCGCGGCGTGTGCTTGCGGTCGGTGAGCGGCAGGATGTGCAGGCCGGTTTTCTCGTCGGTGACCACGGCGTCGGCCAGGCGCGTTTCGCCGAAGAGGTATTCGAGCAGGCCGACCTCGGCCTTGACGCCCGAGATTTCGGTGAGCTGGCGCAAGCGGATGTCGCCGTCGATGACGATCGTCTTAGTGCCCGACATGGCGGCCATGCGGCCCAGGCAGAAGGTCATGCTCGTCTTGCCTTCGCTGGGGAGCGAGGAGACGACGGCCACGGTCTTCGCTGCCTTGTCGATGTCGGCGAACATGATCGAGGCGCGCAGGTGACGATACGCTTCGGCAAAACCGGAATGTGGCTTGTCGATCAGGTATTCGGCGGGCTTCACGCGCGACTTGGTAAAGTTTCCGGCGGCCGGCAGTAGCGGAATCTGGCCGATATAGGGCACGCCCGCGACCTGCTCCACTTCCTCGGGCGAGGAGATGTAGCTGTCGAGCAGTTCGGTCACCAGGCCGGCAAAGCCAGCGAGCGCCACACCCAGCATGAAGCCGAGGGCGAGATTCAGCGTGGTGCTCGGGAAGCTGGCGCCGCTGGGGACCGGGGCGTAGCTGTCGATGATCGCGTCAGCCTCGGTGATGTCCTCGAGCTTGCCGGTTTCCTTGAAGCGATTGTTGAATTCCTCGAACAGCGTACGGCTGGCCTGCGCCTCGCGCTCGAGGGCCGCCTGCTCGACGCCGGCGCGGTTGTTGACCGCCAGCTCGCCCTTGGCGCCGTTGAGGCTGCCCTGGATCGTGTTCACCCGCTCGCGGGCGATCATCACCTCCTGCTCAAGCGAGGAGGAGATGCGGCGCAGTTCAGCGTCGATCTGGCGGGCAATATCTTCTTCCTCGACCAGCACGCGCTGATACTCGGGGTGCTTCTCGCCGTATTTGCGGAAGACCTCCGCCTTGCGCACGGCAAGCTCGGTCTGTTTCGTGCGCAGGCTGCCGATGTTCTGCGAGTTCAGCGCTTCGGCGATGCTGTCGACGCTGACGCCGGCCTTGCGCTGGGCGTCGAGGTTACGCAGCCGGGCGTTCTTCTCGGCGTAGTCGTTCTGCGCCACAGAAAGCTGGGCGTTGAGATCACGGATGGTTTGCTCGGTGAGCGTGGTATCGCCGGTGCGCAGAAGACCGGTACGGGCGCGGTGCGCTTCCACGGCGCTCTCCGCCGCGCGGACTTCCTCGCGCAGGTCCCCGACGCGCGTATCGAGCCACTCCTTGGCGTTGCGGGTGGCTTCGTATTTCGTGTCGAGCTGGTTGTCGAGATAAACCTCGGCGAGACTATTGGCGAGCAAGGCGGCCTTCTTCGGATCACCACTCGTGGCGCTGATCTCGATGATGTAGGTCGAGCCCAGGCGGTTGACGTCGATGGCTGACTGAACGGCGGTGACCACATCGTCCACTTCGGCCCGCTCGGCCTCGGCCGGATCGACAGCCGGTCCCGTGTCGGTCTCTTCCTCGGCATTCTTACCGCCGAACGGAATCAGGCTCTTGATGAAGCTCTTGATCGCGTCGATACGCTGATCCATCTCGCTGGGCTGGGCCTTGCGCCAGTTGAATTCGGGACTGTTCATCAGGTCGAGACGGCGAACCAGTTTCTCGATCAGGGTGCGGCTGCGAATGATCTCGGCCTGGGTGTCGATGACGGTTGCGTTCGCCGGCATGCCCGAGAGCACGGCATTGATGTCGATAATATTCTGGTCGGCAGTGTTCGCGATGACGCGGGCCGTTGCCGAGTAGCGCGGCGTGAGCTGATAAGTCCACACCGCGACACCCGCGAAGGTGAGCAGGAAAACCGCGATCATCAAGCTGAGCCGGCGCCGTACAGCGCGGATCACGCGCTGCACGGTGATGGCGTTCTCGCCCTCCGGAGCCGAGGGCGCGGGCAAGCCCGCGCCTCGGGGGTAACCCGCTGCAACGTCGAGAGGATAAACCTTGTTCAACGGGCTAACTCCGAACTCATTCTACTTTGTGCGCAGGCCGGGGAGACCTACGGGTAGAACTTGATACCCACGGCGAAGATGTTCTGGTCGACGTTCAACCGGAGAAGATCGGCCTGGGTTCCGCTCGATTCCTGATTGTTGAGGCGATAGCTGAAGTCCAGGCGCGCATGCTTGTTCAGCTTGTAGCCGGCGCCGACCTCGAAGTTGGTGAACTGATCTTCGCGGTCGATCTCTTCGTACTCGTATTTGCCGAAGCCGATGTCGCCGAACAGGATGACGTTGCGCAACAGCTCATGGTCGACGCGCACGCCGAAGCGTGTGTCGGTCACCGACGGCGAGGTTTGCACGCCCGTGTCAGTCACACCGCGGTTGGCGCGGAAGGCGACGGTCGTGAGCTGGGTTGGGAACCAGAAGACGCGGCCATCGACCGAAAGGCCATCGGTATCGACGAGGTCGAGGTCGTCTTTCTCGTCGTTGACGCTACCGACCGCGATCTCACCGCGGAACGGAGCCTGGAGCTCGAAGCTCGTACCCACCTGGATCCAGGTACGGGTTCCGTCCGTATCGGCGCTGTCGTAGTCGAGGTCCGACCGGCGGCCCTGGACGAACAGGGCGACGTCCGGAGACACGGCATAGGACGCGCGGGTGAAAACCGAGTTTTCGGTTACATCGCGATAGTCGAAGAATGCAGCGTCGAAGTCCTGTTCGCTGTTCGTGAAGTCGCCTTCGATCTGGAACCGGTCGCGGCGGAATACAGCGCCGGCCGTGGCGCTGAGAAGATCGTACTGGGCCGGCTCGAGCTGGCCGGAGCTTGCAGGCTCGTAGCGGGGCTCGGTGACGTGCGCGGCGTCGACTCGGCCCCGTAGATAGAAGGGACGCTGAACGTCGAGCCGGCCGCCGACAAAAGCGCGATAGTCGGTCGTCGTTTCGCTATCGAATGTGACGTAGTCCCTGTGATCGACGGCGACGCCAGCGGTCAGCTCGTGCACCGACCAGTTTGACCTGGCCAAGACCTCCGGACGAACGCGGATGAACGTGTCGTCGTCCTCGTTGCCGTCCGTGGCGAAGACGTTGGTGTTGTACTCGGCGCCCAGGCCCAGGCTCGACCAGATCTCGAAAGCGCCGGCGCGGACGGCTTCGGGGTCGAAATCACCCTGGGTGCGCGAGGCGACCTCGGTATAGCGGCCGCGGAAGAATGGGTTGTCGGCGGTCTGCGCCATCGCAACCGGCGTGGCGAGGCCGGCGAACACAGTAGACAATACAATCTGCTTGAAACCGATTTTCATGGATTTTCACCTGTTGAGGCCGGCTGCTTCACCTGGCGGGTAGCAAGAAAGGGGCCGCCTTATTTCGCGGCGCCAATACGGTAAACTCGGGCGAACTGCGTCCCGGTCAACTAACTTACCCGCCCCTGGACAATGTCAGGGGCCTTCCCTCCCTTTGGTCATGTTGCGAGGCGGCGGCCCCACCTTGAATTTCAGATTGGCGGCGCGGCGATCGGCCTCCGCCAGCGTCACACCGACGATAGACCCGGACGCCACCGCAATCTCCCTGATGGCCGCCGAGGCGCTGGCGTCGACGATCGCGTTGGACAGTTCGGTCGCGGCGTCGCGCGCAGGCGAGCAAACGGACGCGTCTGCGGAAATCTGGTTAAGTGCAGCGATAACCGCGTCGTCTGCCGAGCCTTGCAGTGACCTGCTGACGGCGCTTTCGAGGCCTATGCGCGCCTCGGCGGCCGAAGTGCAGCTAACGCCGAGGACGAGTTGTGCGGTGTCGGTCACGGCCTGCTGCGCGATCGCGGGCGAGGTTAGCAGAAGACCGGCTGATACAAGGAAGAGCCGCAAAGATCGCTCCATGGGGCTCCCCAGCGCCGCCTTTTGAACGTCAGAGACCTGTCTCTCGGTCAAGGCGATTCCCGTACAGGGAGGTAAAAATGGGACAGTGGTTCGCCGGGCCGATGTATCAGAAGAAGCGTTCGCGGACCCGGATGCGGTCGCCCGGCCGGACCGGTGTCGTCGACGTAAGGGCGATCGCGCGCTCGACCCCATCGGCGCCTGTGATCATCACCCTCCTCTTGTCGGCGCGATAGGTGAAGTCACCGGCGGCGGCAACGGCGTTCATGACCGTCAGACCTGAGGTGAACGGATACTCGCCCGCTCGATTAACTTCGCCGAGGATGTAATAGGGCCGGCCCTTGGTCATCTCGACGGTGACCTTCGGTTCGCGCAACCAGCCATCCTTCAGCTTGGTTTCAACCAGCTTGCCGACCTCATCGAGCGAAAGACCGGTGACCGGCACCACGCCGATCAGCGACATGGTGATCGCGCCTTGCCCGTCGACGATGAAGTTCCCGGAGAGGTCCTTTTCGTCGAAGACCGTAATTTTAACCTCGTCGCCGGTGCCCAGACGATAGCTGTCGGCCGCCTTCGCGACCTGGCCCTGCGCGGTCGCAGGCCCGGTGGAGCACGCGGCGATGAGGATCATCCCAAGTCCAGCCAGCGCGGAGACCGCTGTCTTGAAGATTTTCATACAAGCCTCCAAACCTTAACCCCGGCCCGCAGGCGCGCCCTCGGTTCGGGGTCCCGTCGTAATGAATTCGACGCTCTCATGCTCGAATCGGGCCGCGGTGAGCTTTCCGCTGAGATAGGCCCCTGTATCGAGGCCGATACGCCGCGCGTCGCGATAAGGTCCGGTGGCCGGCGTATGGCCATGGACGATCACCGCTTCGAGCGGCTTGCGGTCGACCAGGAACTCTTCCCGGATCCACAGAAGATCATGCTCGGTCTGCTGGTCGAGCGGCACACCGGGGCGCACGCCGGCGTGGACGAACACGTAGTCGCCGATGCGTACGCTAAGATCGAGGTTACTGAGGAAGTGCAGATGCTCCGGCGGCAGCGCCGCGTTCAGCCCGTCACTCGCCTGCTGCCACTCCTCGAGGCTGGTGCGCGTCCGCGGCGGCTGCACGCCATAGGAGACCAGCGTTTCCGCGCCGCCATACTCCGCCCAGCGCGGACCGATGGCCGGGTCGCTGAGGAACTGCAACATCGCCTGTTCGTGGTTCCCCTTCAGGAAATACGTCTCGAACGGGGACACCATGTCGCCGAGGAGGACGTTGATGACTTCCTTCGACTGGAAGCCGCGATCGACATAGTCGCCGAGGAAAATCAGGATCGGCCGGCCCTCGAATTCGCCTCGCGCGATATCCTCACGCAGCGTGGTCAGGAGGCGGATCAGGAGGTCGGCCCGGCCGTGAACATCGCCCACGGCGTAGACGCGGCGGCCCTGGGGGACATGCGCTGGAGGCCCAGCAGTCTTTAGCACAGGTTTGGTTACCCCGAAGCGCTGACCGGTCGGCAAAACGCGCGCGATCCCGCTGCCGACGGTAACTAGCACCTTGCCGGCCGTCCGCGCGAGACCCGAGAGTGTCTCCACGATCCGCTGCTGCGGAACTTTCAACCCGGACTCCTGCTCAGGCGCGCCGCCTGCGATGGCCAAATCGACCGGTCATGTGACCGGTGAACCCGTTCTCCAAGCAATGCCGAAGCCAGTTTGTCCAACCTTCCACGCAGCTGGTCTGCGGCGGGGCAGCGCATCGTTCTCAATCTGCGCCTTTCGTTAATGCGTGCGAACGCGCTTCGCCTGCTGCGTGCATGGTAAACGCAGTTTTGCACGGAGGATGGGCGCCTGCTTGCAGGGGCCCGCCGTTTGCAGACACTTTTCCTCATGACGCGGGTAGCCTTTTTCGGCCATGACGCCGCCGACGCAGCTGTACGCCGGCGCGTGCAGGGCTTTCGCGACGACGGCCTCGGCGTAATCGGTTTCATGATGCGCCGCCGCGATGAAGTCCAGACCGATTGGGAAAACGTCGATCTAGGAAGGACTTTCGACGCTAATTATGGCCAGCGAGTGAAATCGATTTTTGACGGTGCTCGCCTCGCGGCGAAGGAAAAGGCGCGGCTGGCGTCCGCCGACGTCATTTACGCCCGAAACCTCGATATGCTGGCGACCGCCTTCCTGGCCAAGCGCTACACCAAGCTGAAGACCCCGGTGATCTACGAGTCGCTCGACGTTCACCGTTTGCTAACCAGGAAAGACCTTGTCGGCGCAACGTTTAGATGGGTCGAGGGCGCCCTGCTGTCGCGCACGAAGAGGCTGGTGGTCTCTTCCCCCGCCTTCCTCGAGAACCATTTCGACGTCTACCACGAGGGCCGTTTCACGCCGGTCCTGATCGAGAACCGCCTGGCAGCCGGCGCCGATTACGGCCCCCGCCCCGCTCTAGAGATTAACGAGCCGCCGCGCGGACAGCCCTTGCGGGTCGGCTGGGTGGGCGTGCTGCGCTGCTGGCGTAGCTTCGGCCTGCTGCTCGACCTTGCGCGCAAGCTCGGCAAGGACGTGCAGATCGTCATGCACGGCATGCCGGCGCTGACGGAAATCCCCGATTTCCATGCCCGGATACAGGGCCTTCCCAACGTCCAGTTCAACGGCCGCTACCGGGCGCCGGAGGACCTTGCTCGCATCTATGGCGGACTGGATGTCGTTTGGGCCGGCGACTTCATGGAAGCGGGCTTCAACTCGGAATGGCTGCTGCCGAACCGGCTTTACGAAGGCGGGTACTACGCTGTGCCACCGATCGCTACAGCCGGGACGCAGACCGCTAAGTGGATCGAGGAACGCAATGTCGGTTTCGCGCTGGAGGAGAATCTCGCCTCCACCCTCCCCGCGCTCATCGAACACCTGGCGGCGAACCGGGCAGTGATCGAAGCGCGTCGCAAGCACCTGCTTAACCTTGCACCCGAAACGTTTGTTTCACCCCGCGGAGAGTTCTCTGCCCTGATCTCGGACACGCTGCGGGACGGTCCGCCCGCCGGAACCGCCCGCATGCATCAATCCAGTACACGCACCGCGCGAAATCCGCAGGTGACGGCCCGCCCGCAGAGCGTTCCGGGCGAGTAGAAATCGCCATTGCGACTCTATGAAAATGGACTCGTCCTTGCGTTGATCTATCCTCTTCCTCCGAGGGGCGAGGCGGCGGCATGAACGAGACATCGTCAAGGACGGTTTCGGGGTGGAGTGCGTCGCGCTCTGAGACCCGCCCGCACACTCGCCGCCGGGACTACGTTCCAGCCCTGGCCGCTATCGGGTTTCTCTTCCTCGCCGACATGTTGTTCGGCGCTACGCAGCCGATTTCTTCGCTGGTGCTTTCGGCAGCTATTATTGTGGCGGCTGTTGTTGCGGCTGCGATGGGTGGTCCACGTCATGTGACTGGGGGAATGATCGTCGGCGCCGTGCTGGTGTGGGTGTTTGGGGTGACCGGGCTTGCCGGCAAT